>JAVRPX010000433.1:0-10496 GCA_032161985.1 Mycobacterium sp. | reverse complement strand
GATGGCGGTCCTGAACGCTTCCGCCAAGCGCTGTTTCGTGCGCTGGCCGCGGTCATCGAGATCTGGATACTCGCGGGCGGTCCAGCGGTGATCTGTAGTCTGTTGTCGCCCAAGGGAAAACGCATCGGCGATGTGTTCGCGGGCACCGTGGTGATCAGTGAGCGTGCGCCGCGGCTGACCCCACCGCCGCCGATGCCGCCGCAGCTGGCGTGGTGGGCGTCGTCGCTTCAGTTGTCAGGCCTCGGTGCAGACCAGGCCGAGCTGGCCCGCCAATTCCTTTCCCGCGCATCTCAGTTGGATACTCGAGTCCGCGATCAGATGGCCTACCGGATCACCGGCGAGGTCGTGGCGCAGATATCGCCGCCGCCACCACCGGGCGCTCCGCCGCAACTGGTGCTGGCCGCGGTGCTGGCCGAGCGACACCGTCGGGAACTAGCGCGGCTGCGCCCGCCGCCGGTTGGCTTTCCGCCTCAGCCGCAGTGGCCGGCGCAGCCCGCCTACCAACAGCCGATGTCGCAGGCATCGCCGCCCTCGGCCGACTCCGGCGGGTTCACTCCGCCGAGCTGACAGCGGCGGGTCTACCTCAACCTCGACCACCCGGTATGGAGAACGGCGACACACCACTGAACTCGACGGGTATCGAGGACACCGGCCATCCCGCTGACAGAATGTGGGGCACGTGTGATCCGAGTCGACAGGGAGACTTCGTGTGCAGAAGCGTCTGCTTCGGCCGGAGTAGGCCGTACAGCAGGCGGGTTATCGGGTTCGCCGTCGGCGTGATCGTCGTCAGCCTGGTGGGCTGTGGAACCGACCCCAGCGCGGGATCCCTAGGACCACCCAGGGTCACGGCGACGTTCAGCGTCGGCGCCGGTCCGCTGTCCGACGTCGCATCGGACACCTCTACGCACAAGGGATATGTGACGAGCAGAGACGACGACGCGCTCTACGTCGTCGACGCCGAATCGCGCACCGCCACAATCAAGGTGGGTAAGGCGCCCGCTGGGGTGGCCGTGGACCCGACCACGCAGACCGCGTACGTAACGGGCGAGAACTCGGTATCCGTGGTCGACATCGCGTCGGGCTCGATAACCGGGAAGATCAAGGTCGGCAACGATCCGCAATGGATCGAGGTGGATTCGTCGACTCACACTGTCTACGTCGCGAATGTACGGGACGGTTCGGTCTCGGTGATCGACGCCGAATCCCGCACGGTCACCGGGACGGTCAAGGTCGGCACCTCGCCGGGCAAAATGGGCGCCGATCCGACGAACCATCTCCTCTACGTGTCAAACCGAGGGAGCGGCGGAGTCTCGGTCATCGATCCGGCGAAGGCGGGGGTCATTGACACGATCACAGTAGGTCGCAGTCCAGGCGATGTAGCGATAGATCCACCTACTCGTACCGCCTTCATCCCCAATGAGGACGACGATTCCGTGTCCGTGCTCGACCTCCAGAAGCGGACCGTGGTCGGGACGATCAAGGTCGGGGATCAGCCGGTGGCGGCGACGGTCGATTCCGATGCACACACTGTCTTCGTCACCAACTCCGGCAGTGCTTCTGTGTCGGCGATCGATTCCGAAAAGCGTTCTGTCACCGACACCGTCGCGGTTCGCGACGGTCCGCAGACTGTCGCTGCGGATCCGTCCACGCACACCGCCTGGGTCGTCAACTACAAAGACAACTCGATGTCGGTCATCGAGCGCTAGCGCGCGTCAGCGGTAGTGCACTCCGACGAGCAGCAGCGCGGCTCCGATGAAGCTGGTGACCGTGCGGACGTGGTTCCACGCGGTCCAGGTCGACAAGTACGCCTGCCACTCGCGGGCCGCGTCGGCGGCCGACAGCCCCACCGGGTTCACGGTGTCGAGATGGTTGTTCAGCGGCACGTTGAAGGCCATCGTGATGACCGCGGCGAGGATGGTGAACACCGCACCCACCAACACCACCCAGCTACCGGGCTGCCGCAGTTGGATCACGGCGATGACGCCGACCACCAGGGCCAGGATGGTCGCGCCGAAGTAGCCCAATAGGAATACCGGGTTGGAGTTCGCCTCGGCGTTGATGCCGCGCATCGCGGTGATGGCGTCGAGCGGACCGGTGCGATCAAGACCGCGCATCACGAAGGTGGAGAACACATACATCATTCCGCCGGCGGCTGCCGAGAACAGAGCGGCGAGGGAGGTCAGGATGACAAAGGGGCTCGTATTCATGTCCTGAAGTCAACCGGGAACAGCCGAGACGATCCATGGTTGACCGTCCCGACCGCATACGTGAGCGTCTACCACCCTGCCACGGTCTTGTAGAGCTCCACCGACACCGCGCTCAGCCAGGCCCAGACCAGTACGACGGCCGCTGTGAACACCAGAATTGTTGTCGCGCCACCAGATCCGGATGACAGCGCCATGAAGCTGCCTGCGAACACCACGCAGGTTATGCGTGAGAACCACGCCCAGGACGTCAGGCCGTTGCGGGCGAACCATTTCCCGAGCACGAAGCACGCCGCGACCAGGCAGGCAAAACCAATGGCCGCCACTGTGAAATGGGCCAGTCCGTGCCAACTGATCTCACCCATTCCGCGCGGAGTGCCCGGCGGGAACCCGTCCGACGGGTCGGCCCGGAAGAACCCCGCGGCGACGAGACCGGCGCCGAATACGCCGAGCAGGCCCGATGCCCACGCCGACAGGCGCCCCGGTCCGAGGGCGCGGCGCACGCCGACGGCCGCCGCGATAGTCATCGCGCCGGTGACCAGAAAGGTGGCGATCTGGATCCAGCCCCACTCGCCGTTCGCGAGCTGACTGGCGGCGTGCCGCGTCGGGTCGAACCCGTCGCGAGTCGCCATCTGCCCGGCCACTGCCAGCACATAGATCGGGCCGGCGATGACGCCATAACCCAGCAGCGACTTGGTGATGCGGACCGGCAACGGCGGGCAATCGGTCGTGGGCATGGCGCGCCTCCTGCCAAATCAAACTAGACTGTCCAGTACTCTAGTCTGTTGAGAACTAGACTGTCTAGTACTAAGTGAGGAGCTGCGATGCCCGAGGTGCTCGGCCGTTCCGCGCGAAAGCGGCAGACCATCCTGTCGGCGGGCCACGACCTGTTCCTGAGCAATGGCTATCAAGGCACCAGCGTGGATCAGATCGCCGCATCGGCCGAGGTCTCCAAGCAGACGGTTTACAAGCACTTCGGTGACAAACAGGAACTGCTGCTGGCGATCGTGAACACCGCGCTGGAGAGCACGGTCGCGCCGTTCCTCGAGAGGATCACGGCGCTGGCGGATACCACCGACCCCGAAGCCGACCTGACCGCGCTCGCCGCCGACTACCTGCGCACGGTCCTACAAGAGCCGGTTGTGCAATTGCGGCGCCTGGTGGTCGGCGAGGCCAACCGGGTGCCCGAATTGGCGCAGCTCTACTACGACCAGGCGCCCGCCCGCACACTCGCCGCGTTTGCCGAGTGCTTTTCTGCGCTGCACGACCGCGGCCTGCTACACGCCCCCGAACCAGCCGTCGCCGCAGAGCATTTCGCTTTCCTGATCGTCGGGAGATCCATCGATCAAGCCTTGTTCTACGGCGGGCCGCAGGTGCTGGCAGGCATCGACGTCGCCGGCCTTGTCCGATCGGGAGTCAGGGTTTTTCTCGCCGCCTATCAACCACGTACGGGATAGGCTCCCGGCGTGGACGCGGTGGTCGGCCTGCTCGACGGTGTGCGAGCGCGAGGCGCATTCGTGTTGCGAATGATGATGGATCCGCCGTGGTCGATGAGTATCCAAGACGAGGCGCCGCTGACACTGATCTGCCAGACCCACGGCAGCGCGGCGATCGTCGGTGAAAGCAGCGGAACCGTTCGGCTTGGGCCGGGCGATGTTGCGCTGATCCGCGGCACCGAGCAGTACGTCTTCGCCGACGATCCAGCCACCACGCCGATGGTCGTCATCCATCCGGGCCAACGTTGCACCACGCTGTCAGGCGATGACTTGCGATTTGAAATGTCGCTCGGCGTGCGCACATGGGGCCACAGCCCATCGGGCGCGACCCGCTCGGTGATCTGTGCCTACGAGGGCCGCAGCGAGGTCAGTGCGCGGCTGCTCGACGCGTTGCCGACGGTGCTGGTTCTGCGTGCCGACGAATGGGAAACCGCGCTGGTGGATCTGCTCGCCGCCGAGGCGGGCAACGACGGGCCGGGTCAGGAGGCGTATCTGGACCGGTTGCTGGACCTGCTGCTGATTGCGGTGCTGCGCACCTGGTTCGACCGCGATGAGAACGCCCCCACCTGGTGGCACGCAGAACACGACCCGGTGGTGGGCCCTGCGCTGAAGCTAATCTACAACAATCCCGCACACCCGTGGACGGTGGCGAATCTTGCTGCGGCCGTGGGGAGTTCACGAGCAGTGTTTGCCAGCAGGTTTACTGAGCAGGTCGGTGAGCCGCCGATCGCGTTCCTGACCAGTTGGCGGCTAGCGCTGGCCGCCGATCTGCTTCGGTCGAGCCAGGCAACCATCGCCGCGGTGGCCCGTCAGGTCGGTTACAGCACGCCGTTCGCATTGAGCAGCGCGTTCAAACGCGCCTACGGGGTGAGCCCGAACACCTACCGCGCCAACGCCGCCTACCCGGTCGACGCGTTGGAAGCGCTCTGACGACGGGCGGCGAACACTCCGGCCAGCGACGTCGATGCGATGGTGAGCAACGCACCGAGCATCAATGCCGCCGGTTCGCCCGGTGCGAGCAGATGCTGTTCTGTGCCTAGCGTCGCCGCGGCCACGGGAACACCGAGCTGCGCGGCCGCCAGCACCGCCAACGTCAGGGGCTGACCAAACAACCGGCCGACGCCATGCGCCAGCATCGCGCCGACCCCGAGGCCAACTCCAAGCAGGATCAGCGATGGGTGCTCGCCGAGGTCACGCACCTGCAGCGACGCGCCCAACCAGACGAAGAACACCGGGCCGAAGAACCCCTCGGTGATGCCGAACAGCTGGCGGGCCAACCGTCGCGGTTCGCCGACGCCGGACACCACCAGGCCCAGAGCGAAGCCGGCCAGCATGATCGACACGTGCGTGGCGACCGCAAGGGCGCAGAGGGCAAACAACACGATCAGGCTGACTCGCAGTTCGAGCGCGAACTCGCGGTCATGCGAATAGTCGTGTAGGCGCTTACGCAATCCACTTCGATCTGCGGCCCGCAGCAGGAAGAACATCACCGCTGCGCACCCTGCTATCGCCAGGGCGCCGATCGCTGCGCGCGGCGCCTGGGTCGGGTTGATCACCAACGGCAACAACACAATCGAGGTGGCGTCCGCAATCGCGATCTGGGTCGTCACCGAAAGCACCGGACGGCCGGTGAGCTTCAGCGAGTCGATTACCGGGAGTGCCAGCGCGGCCGACGACGACGCCATCAGCACGGCATACAGCGGCGCGTGGCCGGTGCCGAACACCTGCGCCAACGCCACACCCAGTACCGCCGCAACAGCTCCGACGGCGACCGCCCTGAGCAAGGCCTTCGGGATAGCCGACCGAAGCGTCTTGTCCCGCACCGGAACATGCGTGCCAACAACGAACATCACCAATGCGAACCCGATATTGGCCAGCAGTGTAAAGGTCGCGTCGGTGTGATCGACGATCCCAAAGCCCGTCTTTCCGACCACCACCCCGACAAACAGCTCGCCGATGATTACCGGCACCCGGAAGCGCGGCAGCGAGGCGAGCAGCGGCCCGGCCATGCCTATGATTGCCAGCAGTGCCAGTGTGTGGAAGCCGAACCCGGACATCTCAGACGTCTACTGGCACGACACCAAATGGCAAGGGATGTTGGTATTTTCGTCGGTGAGGTAGCTCGCGCACACGCGGTGATAGCCGTCGGCGATCTGCAACGGATATCCGCCGACCACGCTTCCTCGCACCAGCAGGATCGGCGAGAGCTTCCTGCCGTCGCTGATCTTGCCCAGATCCGCCCTGACGTGAGGGTTGCTCTCCGGCAGCATCGCCAGCCCTGCCGCGCGCAGGATGTCCTTGGCTTTCTGGTACACCGGCTTCGCCGTCTTGAGTGCGGCTACCGTGGTGTCGACCGCGTCCTTCTCCGCGAGCATGCTGAGGTAGGCCGCCGCAGCGTCGTAATCGTGGGCCTCGGGTTCGTCCAGCCACTTGACCGCCATGGCCGGACACGTTACTCACCCGGCTATCCAGTTGCCGTGAGAACCGTTCCGCCTGGTGGCGGGCCGAACAATTTCCGCGCTTCGCGTAGACGAAAACAATCTCGGCCCCGTCACCCGGGGGTTAGGTGACGGGGCCGATTCATTGGAGAGCGCCGGGGGAGACGCTGTCAATTGGAACCTAGGCGAGTTTCCTATCGTCACGCTGTCGTCAAGCTGTCAGGATCCCCTCGGCCCGCCATCGTGGGGGCGGCTTCGCACCTCCCGAATCGCGAAACGTAGGGAAACACCCGATTCGTCAGACGGCGCGTAGACCGTAGCTTCTTCATAGGTGATTGATCACCAGGTTCAGCCTGTCACTGCCTTGCCCGGGGAGGGGCTTGGGGGGAAGTGGCAGGCTGAACCATTTCTAGGCCTACGTCCAGTCTGATCAGACGTTTATCCAGTTTCCGTGAAACCCGAACGGAACACGCTGGGGCAGCTTAATTCTGGCAACCGGCTGTGCGGCGAAGTCCGACGCGTCGATGATGACGAGATCACTGCCGTCGCGCGCCGGGTCGTAGACATAGCCGATATACCAGCCGCTGCTCTCGTCGGGCGGCCCTGTGGTCGACGGTACGAACACCGCCTCGCCGGGCCCGCCCGGCGACTCCGCGGTGCCAAAAGCATGCTCGACAGCGTCGCCGGTGGTCAAGTCGTAGCGGACAAGACGGCCGTCACCGACCGACACCGCGTAGCGGGCAGGCAGGGTGGCCAACCGGTCGTCGATGCGCGGAAACTCCACCGCGCGGTCGTCGAGCTGGCGTTCGGTGACCGTGCCGGTCTGCAGGTCGATTGTCCAGGTCCACAACACCCCGTCGGCATCGAATCCGCCGCTGTCGCGCCATAATTCGGGGTATCGCACCGCCTGCAGGACAATGGAGTTGCCGCTGTCGTAGGCGTTGGCGACATGGAACACGTAGCAAGGATCGACCTCGAACCAGCGCACCTCGCCGTATGGGTCGTCGCGGCGCAGCACACCGAGGCGGGCACCATAGTTGTCGTCCCACCGATAGGGCATGTCGCCATCGCCCTTCATCGCGACGTCGAGGTTGAACACGATTGGCAGGTCCATGAAGACGACGTGCTCGGCGGTCAGCGCGAAGTCATGCATCATCGTGAGCGCCTTGACGTCGAGCGGGCGATTGACGGTCAGCTCGCCGTTAGCGTCGGCCCGGTGGTAGGTGACGTGCGGTTCGAGGATGTTGCCGTAGCCGAAGAAGTGCATCTCGCCGGTGGTCGGGCAGATCTTCGGGTGGGCTGTCATCGAGTCGACAAGCTTTCCGCCGAAGTCGTAGGCGCCCACGGTCTCCAGATCATTGGTGATCTCGTAGGGCAGCGACGACTCCACTAGCGCCAGCGTCTTGCCAGCATGGTTGACGAGGTGAGTGTTGGCCGTGCCGGCCCGCAGGTTGCGGGTGCCGTCGGCGTTGTAGAGCGGGAAGTCCTCTTTGAAGCTGTCGGTGCGGACCCAGCGGTTGCGGTACCAGGCCGCGCGACCGCCCTCGAGCCGGACACCGTGGATCATGCCGTCGCCGGTGAACCAGTGGGCGGTCGCCTGCCGCGGGTTGGGCCCGTTGCGCAGGTACCACCCGTCGAGTTCGGCAGGGATTGCGCCTTCAACGGGCAGATCGAACTCCGTCAGCTCATCGGTCACGGGCGCGTAGTTGTCCCGCTGAAAGAACTCGTCGGTGCCAAAGAGGGTCGAGATCGTGTCGGTCATAGGTCAACACTGACATGTCACTATTGACATGTCAATAGTGGAGGTACGATCGTCGGGTGAGTCTGCGAATTGCGGCGTTGGGCCTGCTGGCCCAGGAGCCAGGCAGTGGGTATGACCTGCTCAAACACTTCGAGAAGTCCATGGCCAACGTTTGGCCGGCGACCCAGAGTCAGCTCTACGGCGAGCTGAACAAGCTGGCCGACGCGGGGCTGATCGAGGTCTCCGATATCGGCCCAAGGGGCCGTAAGGAGTACCGCATCACCGAGGCCGGCCGGGCCGAGCTGCGGCGATGGGTGACAAACCCGCAGGATGATCCGCCGTTTCGCAGCCCCGGGCTGCTGCGGGTGTTTCTGCTCGGCGAGGTACCGCCCGAGCAGGCCCGCCACCATGTGGTTGCGATGGCCGAGTACGCCGATGCCGAGGTCAAGCGGCTGGAAGAGTTGCGCGACTCCATCGACTGGGCCGATGGCGATGGCCTGTTCTACGGCCGCGCCGCGCTGGAGTACGGCCTACGAATGAACTCGATGGAGGCCGGTTGGGCGAAGTGGCTGGTCAGTGCGATTGACGAGCGCAGCTCAAAATAATCGTTGCATCGCGATAGGTTCCGATATATCGTTGACGTATCGGAAGCGCGAGAGGCGCTTCCACCCAAACGTTAGGAACCAACAGAAATGACCAACCCATTCACCCCACCTCCCGGCGGATTCGGCTTCGGCTTCGGGCCCGGCGATCGGCGCGCGTTTCATCAGCAGCGCAGGCAGGCTCGCCGCGACTTCCGCGATCACCTTCGTGACCATCTCCACGAGCACGACGCGGGTCCCGGCTTCGAGGGCAACTTCGGCGGCTTCGGTCCCGGTCGCGGCTTCGGCCCCGGCCGCGGCTTCGAGTTCGGATTCGATCCTCGTGGCGGGTTCGGCATCGGCCCGGGCGGACCGCGCGGCCGTGGCCGCGGCGGGCGAGGGCGCGGCAAGCGCGGCGATGTCCGCGCCGCCATCCTCAAGCTGCTCGCCGAGCGGCAGATGCACGGCTACGAGATGATCCAGGAGATCGCCGAGCGTAGCCAGAATCTGTGGCGGCCCAGCCCCGGCTCGGTCTACCCGACGCTTCAGTTGCTAGTCGACGAGGGTCTGCTCGTCGCACGCGAAAGTGAAGGCAGCAAGAAGCTTTTCGAGCTGACCGACGAAGGCCGGGCGGCCGCCGACAAGATCGAGACCCCGCCATGGCAGGAGATCGCCGACGGCGTCGAACCCGGACACGTCAACCTGCGCAGCGCGGCATCCCAGTTGATAGGCGCCGTTGCACAGTCCGCACACACGGCCAACGTCGAGCAGCAGGAGCGCATCGTCGACATCGTCAACAACGCCCGCCGCGAGATCTACCAGATCCTCGGCGAGTCCGAATAACCAGCGATTTCGGCGCGGTTGGTCTCGCTCAGCGTGACGAACCGCGCCGAAGTCATAACCTGTGGCCATGCAGACCTTTCCCCTTGGGCAGTTAACCGTCGGCCGCGTCGGCTTCGGCGCCATGCAGCTTCCCGGCCCCGGCGTACTCGGGCCGCCGCGTGACCACGACCAGGCGCTGGCCGTGCTGCGCCGCGCAATCGAGTTGGGCATCAACCACATCGACACCGCGCAGTTCTACGGACCCAACGTCGCCAACGAACTGATCCGCGAGGCACTTCACCCTTACCCCGACAACCTCGCCTTGGTGAGCAAGGTCGGTGGCGACCGCGACAAACAGGGCAACTGGTTGCCTGCCCAGCAACCCGACGACCTTCGTCGGGGCATCGAGGACAACCTGCGCACGCTGGAGGCCGATCGACTGGCCGCCGTCAACCTGCGCGTGATGGGAGCCGGGGAAGACCCCAGCTCCCCTGGCGAGGTGGACCACGAGCTGTTCGACCGTCAGCTCTCCGCGATGATCAAGGCCCGCGACGAAGGGTTGATAGCCGGAATCGGGCTGAGCAGCATCAGCCTCGAGCATCTTCAGATCGCGTTGGGACGCACCGAAATCGTCTGCGTGCAAAACGCTTACAACCTCGTCGACCGCACCTCACAGCCGGTACTCGACGCCTGCCTCGAACACGGCATCGCGTTCGTGCCGTTCTTCCCGCTCGGCTCGGGTTTCACCGCCGACAATCCCGTGCTCGGCCACCCCGCAGTGCAGCGGGAGGCAGCCAAACTCGGCCGCACGCCGGCGCAGATCGCGCTCGCGTGGACACTTTCGGTGGCACCCAACGTGCTGCTCATTCCGGGCACCTCGTCCGTGCAGCACCTTGAGGAGAACACCGCCGTCGCCGATATCGAGTTGGACGACGAGACCAGGACTCAGCTCGACGACGCGGTCTAGGAGACTCCTGAACAATCCCGCGCGGCGGTCGAGTGTTTGATCGCGGGTTGTTGGGATGATTTTGGGGTGCAGGGTCGATCTGATGATCAGCGGGAAATTCTTGATGCGGAGTCGGTGACGGGGCATCTGCTCAAGGCGGGCAGCGTGTTCGGGTTCCTGGCTTCGCATCGGCGGGAGCTGTTCCCCGATGAGGTGTTTGGTGATTTGTTTCCCAGCGGTCGGGGCCGCCCGAGTGTGCCTGCCGATG
>JAVRPX010000432.1:0-3368 GCA_032161985.1 Mycobacterium sp. | reverse complement strand
CTGCGCACTGTGCGCTGCGTGAGCGGCACGGTCGAGCTGGTGATGGACTGCGAGCCGTCCTTCGACTACCACCGGGCGAGCGCGAATTGGGAGTACTCGGCCAGTGGCTACGGGGAAGCCGTTGCGCGGGCCAACCACGACCCGGACGCGCACCCGACGCTGCGGCTGACGAGCAACCTGCGCATCGGGCTGGAGGGCCGCCAGGCGCGGGCGCGTACGAGGCTGAAAGAGGGCGACGATGTCTTTGTCGCGCTGAGTTTTTCGAAGAATCCCGCGCCCCAGACCTATGACGAGGCCGTTGACCAGATGTGGACGACCAGTGAGTGCTGGCGGCAATGGATCAACATCGGCAACTTCCCGGATCACCCGTGGCGATCGTACCTGCAGCGCAGCGCACTGACGCTGAAGGGGCTGACGTACGCGCCGACCGGAGCACTGCTGGCGGCGAGCACCACGTCGCTGCCGGAAACCCCTCAGGGCGAACGAAATTGGGACTACCGCTACGCCTGGATCCGGGACTCGACATTCGCGCTGTGGGGCCTCTACACATTAGGCCTGGATCGAGAGGCCGATGATTTCTTCTCGTTCATCGCCGATGTATCCGGGGCGAACGACGGTGAGCGCCATCCGCTGCAGGTGATGTATGGCGTTGGCGGGGAGCGCAGCCTGGTTGAGGGCGAGTTGAATCACCTCTCCGGCTATGACAATGCGCGTCCGGTGCGGATCGGCAACGGCGCCTACAACCAGATGCAGCACGACGTCTGGGGTTCGATGCTGGACTCGGTGTATCTGCACGCCAGGTCCCGCGAGCAGATTCCGGAGACCTTGTGGCCGGTGGTCAAGCAACAGGTCGAGGAGGCCATCAAGCACTGGCGCGAGCCAGACCGCGGGATCTGGGAGGTGCGCGGCGAGCCGCAGCATTTCACCTCGAGCAAGATCATGTGCTGGGTGGCCTTGGACCGCGGGGCCAAGCTGGCCGAGCTTCATGGCTGGACGAAGCACACCCAGGAGTGGAGCGTCATCGCCGAGGAGATCAAGGCCGACATCCTGGCCAATGGCGTGGACTCTCGCGGGGTGCTGACCCAGCGCTACGGCTCCGACTCGCTGGACGCCTCACTGTTGTTGGCGGTGCTGACCCGGTTCCTGCCTGCCGACGACCCGCGGCTACGCGCGACGGTGCTGGCCATCGCCGATGAGCTCACCGACAAAGGGTTGGTACTGCGTTATCGCGTCGAGGAGACCGACGACGGGTTGTCCGGCGAGGAAGGCACGTTCACCATCTGCTCGTTCTGGCTGGTGTCGGCGCTGGTCGAGATCGGTGAGATTCACCGGGCCAAGCACCTTTGCGAGCGGTTGCTCTCGTTCGCCAGCCCGCTGCATCTGTACGCCGAGGAGATCGAGCCGCGCACCGGACGCCACCTGGGCAACTTCCCGCAGGCGTTCACCCACCTGGCGCTGATCAACGCGGTGGTTCACGTTATCCGCGCCGAAGAAGACGCGGACGGGTCCGGGACGTTCCAGCCGGCAAACGCGCCGACGTAGGAGCAACCGCGGACTCAGCCCACCTTGTAGGTCGCGATCGCCTTGGCCACCGCCTCGCCCTCCGGCGTGACGACGTCGACGTCGACGTTCACCAGGGTCTTGCCGCGCCGCAGCACCCGCCCGACGGCGATCAGATCGGTCGCGCGGGCCGGCGCCAGAAACTGCATCGACATCGAAATGGTCACGCCGCGCAGCGAGTCCGGAACCTCCGCGCCCGCCCAGGCGGCGGCCATGACCGCGACATCGGCCAGCGCCGCGATTGCGCCGCCGTGCACCATGTCGGCGATCGTGACGTTGGTCGGGTCCCAGGGCAGGCGCAGCCGCACCTCGTCGGCGTCGAGCACATCGGTGACGATGCCGAGCTTGGCTACGAACGGTGAGGACGGGATGAACTGGGCCATGACATCCGCGCCGGTCTGAGGCTGGGTGGGAATTGACATGGCTCCAGTATCTGCGCCGGATCAATTACCTCTCAGGTAAGGGTTGACCGCCCGAGCTGGGCCCACGCTCTACTCGGGGCTTCACCCCGCGAGACGCAAAAGCTCTCGACACGCCGCGGCGACACGCGCTTTTGCGTCTGCTCGCGCTGAAAGGCGCATTGACATCGCAGGCCAGAGCTGGTTTCATACTGGGTTATGCAGATAAATCTGGTCATTTCTACCAGCTTTACGAGGATATGATGACCGCCGCCCAAGAACTCAAAGAAGCAGGCCGCTACGAGCTGAGCCATCTGCGCTCACTGGAGGCCGAGGCCATCCACATCATTCGGGAGGTGGCCGCGGAGTTCGAGCGGCCGGTGCTGCTGTTCTCCGGCGGCAAGGACTCCATCGTCATGCTGCATCTGGCGCTCAAGGCGTTCCGGCCGGGCCGACTGCCGTTCCCGGTGATGCACGTCGACACGGGCCACAACTTCGAAGAGGTGCTGCAGACCCGCGACGAGCTGGTCGCAGAGTCGGGCGTGCGGCTGGTCGTCGCCAAGGTTCAGGACGACATCGACGCCGGGCGCGTGGTCGAGACCATCCCGTCGCGCAACCCCATGCAGACCTTCACGCTGCTGCGTGCCATTCGGGAGAACAAGTTCGACGCTGCCTTCGGTGGCGCCCGACGCGACGAGGAGAAGGCCCGCGCCAAGGAGCGCGTGTTCAGCTTCCGCGACGAGTTCGGTCAGTGGGATCCGAAGGCGCAGCGGCCCGAATTGTGGAACCTCTACAACGGTCGGCACCACAAGGGCGAGCACATCCGGGTCTTTCCGCTGTCCAATTGGACCGAATTCGACATCTGGTCCTACATCGGCGCAGAGAAGATCAAGCTGCCTTCGATTTACTACGCGCACAAACGCAACGTGTTTGAGCGCGACGGCATGTTCCTGGCGGTCCACAAGTATCTGCAGCCGCGCAAGGACGAAGAGGTCGTCGAGAAGACCGTGCGGTTCCGCACCGTCGGCGACGTCACCTGCACCGGCTGCGTGGAGTCCCTCGCGGGCACGGTGTCCGAGGTGATCGCCGAGACCGCGGTGTCTCGGCTCACCGAGCGCGGCGCCACCCGCGCCGACGACCGCATCTCCGAGGCCGGCATGGAAGACCGCAAACGAGAGGGCTACTTCTGATGACCACGCTGCTGCGATTGGCCACCGCCGGATCCGTCGACGACGGCAAGTCCACCCTCATCGGGCGGCTGCTGTACGACTCCAAGGCCGTCATGGAAGACCAGTTGGCGTCGGTCGAGCGCACCTCCAAGGAGCGCGGGAATGACTACACCGACCTGGCTTTGGTGACAGACGGTCTGCGCGCAGAGCGCGAACAGGGCATCACCATCGACGTTGCGTA
>JAVRPX010000431.1:0-18185 GCA_032161985.1 Mycobacterium sp. | reverse complement strand
CGACTTCGTGGTCGCCCCCGACGAGCGACTGAGCTGGGCCCGCACCATCGGCATCGGCGCCCAGCATGTGGTGGCGATGTTCGGCGCCACCTTCCTGGTGCCGGTGCTCACGGGCTTTCCGCCGGCGACCACCCTGCTCTTCTCGGGTGTCGGCACCGTGTTGTTCCTGCTGATCACCGGCAACCGGCTGCCGAGCTATCTGGGCTCGAGCTTCTCGGTGATCGCACCGGTTACGGCCGCCATGGCCTCGCATGGCACCGGCAGCGCGCTGGGCGGTCTGGTCGCGGTCGGCATCGTGCTGATCGTCATCGGTGTCGCCGTGCACCTGGTGGGAACCCACTGGATCGACGCGGTGTTGCCGCCGGTGGTCACGGGCGCGATCGTCGCATTGATCGGTTTCAATCTGGCCCCGGCTGCCAAGTCGAATTTCGAGAAGGGCCCGCTGGTCGGACTTGTCACGCTGGTGCTGCTTGTTGGGACGCTTGCGTTCTTTCGGGGCATCATCGGCCGGCTGGCCATCTTCTTGGCCGTCGTCGCGGGATATGTGTTGGCTTTGATCCTCGGCGACGTCGACACATCGGCGATCGCCGCCGCACCGTGGCTGGGGCTGCCGGAGTTTCAGACCCCGACATTCACGGTGGCGGTGTTGCCGATGTTCCTGCCCGCGGTCATCGCGCTGGTCGCCGAGAACATCGGACACGTCAAGTCGGTGGGCCAGATGACCGACACGGAGGTCGACGCGGTGATGGGCCGCGCGCTGGCCGCCGACGGGGTGGCGACGACGTTGGCCGGCTTCGGCGGCGGCTCGGCGACCACCACCTACGCCGAGAACATCGGCGTGATGGCCGCTACCCGGGTGTATTCGACAGCCGCGTACTGGATCGCAGCCGCGGTGGCTATCGGGTTGTCACTGTGCCCGAAGGTCGGAGCGGCCATCTCGGCGATCCCGCCCGGTGTGCTTGGCGGCGCAACGGTCGTGCTGTACGGATTGGTTGGCGTCCTCGGGGTGCGCATCTGGTTGACCAATGACGTCGACTTCTCCAAACCGCTGAACCAGATGACCGCAGCCATCCCACTGATCATTGGCATCGCCGATTTCACTTGGCAGGCAGGCGATCTGACGTTCACCGGCATCGCGCTCGGCTCGATCGCCGCGCTGCTGGTCTATCACGGCATGCGGCTGCTGAGCACCGCTCGCGAGCTGATCCCGCAACGCGGCGCGTAAGGTCCCGCCGCTGGCCTAAAGTTCCAACCGATGCGTCGCACCTGGACCTGGACCTTCGACCTGCCCCCGGACCGGCTCTGGCCGGTGCTGGCGGATACCGACCGGTTCAACGAGGCGATGGGCCTGCCGGCGTACACGCTCGAGCAGACGCCGCAGCCAAACGGGACGGTCGTTCGGCGCGGGCGGGGCAAGGCCGCGGGCTTCGCGCTCGAATGGGAGGAGAAGCCGTACGAGTGGATCGCCGGTCGGCACTTCCGCCAGTCTCGCGTGTTCACGAAAGGCCCGTTTCGGCGCTTCGGCCCGGTCTTCGATATCAAGCCCGACGGCAAAGGCGGCTCGCACGTAACCTACGCGCTCGAGTGGGAACCGTTGAGCTTGGTCGGCCGCGCATTCGGTGCAAGGCTCGCGGCCCAGGCGGGTGAGGCGGTTGGGAGGCGCACCCTGGAGGCCGTCGTCTTTGTCCGAGGGGACAGTGCGGGCGAGCGCCTTACGCCGTTTGAGTTGCCGCCGCCCCAACTTCCCCCCGGCGCGCGTGAGCGGGCCGAGGTGCTGGCCCGCGAAATCGACCGCGGCCCGTACGGCAACGGGCTCGGCACGCGGCTGGCCGACATTGTGCTTGGCAGCATGGCCTCCGACCTCGCCCACCTCAAACCCAAGGCGCTGGCAGGCAATCTCGGCGTTCCCCCGCGGGCGGCTATCGAAGCTTGCCTCGCAGCCGTGAAGGCGGGTCTGCTCACTATGAAGTGGGGTCTACTCTGCCCCAACTGCCGCGGCGCCAAGCTCAGCGTCAGCACACTCTCCGAGTTGCCGCGCGGTGCGCATTGTTCCTCGTGCAACATCGATTACGACCGCGACTTCGAGAAGAATGTGGAGCTCTACTTCGCACCGGCGCCTGCTCTGCGGCCAGTGCCCGACGGTGGCTTCTGTCTTTCCGGACCGATGGGAACGCCACATGTCGCTGTGCAGGTCTTGCTTGAGCCGGGAGAACGGCGAGACGTAGCCGTCGATCTTTCGCCGGGGTCGTATCGTCTGCGCACTATGCATCCTGGCGTGTTCGTCGACTTCGACTACGAGTCCGGGCCCTTCCCGAGTCTGCACATCACGGCGTCGGGCGTTGAGGTGCGCAGCGCCACGGACCATCCAGGCGAGGCGGGAAGCGTGGCGTTCGTGAACGATGCCGGCTTCGAGCTCGCGGCCCTGATCGAGGACCGCACATGGGTGCGCGATGCTCTGACGGCACCTGAAGTGATCTCGCTGCAGGCCTTCCGCGATCTGTTCGCCGAGGCGACTCTGCGGCCGGGCGACGATGCGGGCGTCAGCCAGGTCGCGCTGCTCGTCACCGACCTGCAGGGCTCGACGGCGCTCTACGAACGTGTGGGCGATGCCGCCGCGTACAACCTCGTGCGCAAGCACTTCGCGCTGTTGGCCGCAATCGTGCGCGACCATGACGGTGCGGTGGTCAAGACGATTGGCGATGCGGTGATGGCCGCGTTCACCGATCCGGCGCAGGCGGTGCGCGCTGCGCTCGCCATGCAGGCGGAGATCGGCTCGTCCGAACGCGGGGTCCGGGACCTCGTCCTCAAAGTGGGCGTCCATGCCGGCCCCAGCGTGGTCGTGACCTTGAACGACCGCCTCGACTATTTCGGATCGACCGTCAACATGGCCGCCCGGCTCCAGGGCCAGAGCACTGGCGGCGACATCGTGCTGTCGACATCCGTCGCCGGCGATCCCGCGGTCCGTGAAGTGATAACCGCCAGTCCGCAGCGCCGAGAGACAGTCGCGCTCAAGGGTTTTACCGAGCCCGTTGCTTTCATACGCCTACTCACTGGGGTTCAGGATGGATCGAGCAACGCCGCAGGTCCGCGCGTCATCAGCTGACGCCCGACAATGATCCGCTGGATCTCGCTGGCTCCCTCCCAGATTCGCTCGACCCGCAGTTCCCGGAACATCCGCTCGGCGACGTTTTCCCGCATGTATCCGCGGCCGCCGAAGACCTGCACCGCGCGGTCGGCCACCCGGCCCGCCATCTCCGAGCAGTACAGCTTCACCATCGAGGCCTGGCCATGCAGGGTCTTGCGGTCATGGCCGGCGTCGATGGACCGGGCCACTTCGTAGAGCATCGTTCTGGCTGCGAACAATTCGGTCGCGCTGTCGGCCAGCATGCCCGCCACCAACTGATGCTCGCCCAGCGGCCTGCCGTCGACCACCCGGGTCTGCGCGAACGCCGTGGTCTCGTCGACCAAACGCTGTCCGGCGCCAACGCACCTGGCGGCCACCATCATTCGCTCGAACCGGAACCAGTCCTGGGTGAACGTCATCGGTTCGCCCTCGATCCCGACAAGATTGGCCGCCGGCACGCGAATGTCGGTGAACGCGACGATCGGGTGCTCGTCGGCGATGTGGTGCGAATACTGCGGAGTACGAACCACTTCCACGCCAGGCCATGGCAGGTCGACCACCAGCAGCACGTGGTCTCCGCCGTTCCCGTTATCTAAGACCGCCTCGACGAAGACGTAGTCGGCGAGGTTGAATGACGTCACATGCCACTTGGTTCCGTTGATCACGTACTCGTCACCGTCGCGCCGCGCGGTCGTCTGCAGCGCGGACACGTCGGAGCCGGCGAACTCCTCGGTGATCGCATACGCCTCATGCTTCTCACCGCGCACCGACGGCAACAGCCACCGCTCACGCTGATAGTCGGTCGCCACCTCGACCCACCACTGCGGTGGTGTGGCCATCACCCAGGCCAGCCCATTGGTCACCCGACCGCATTGCTCCTGCACAAGCACCTGCTGCAGCGCGGTACAACCGGGGCCGCCGACCGATGTCGGCATATTGGTCGCGTACAGGCCCAATTCGATTGCGCGGGCATGATGCTCGGTCGTCAACTCCTTGGGCAAGATGCCGCCCGCAAGCTCGGCTTCCACCTCATGCGGCATCAATGTCTCGACGAACGCACGCGCCGTGTCCCGGATGCGCCGATCCTCTTCGGTCAGGCCGTACATCAACACCTCCACCCTCTTGACTGAGCGTTCAGTCTATGCCAGCGTTCCGTAGTATGACCAGCTTCCGCAGCGCGGATGTCGTGGTGGTGGGCGGTGGAACGGTCGGCGGATGGACGGCCGCGCTGCTCGCCGAAAGCGGCGTGTCGAATGTCGTGCTCATCGAGGCGAGAACGCTCGGGGACGGCGCCAGCAGTCGCGCAGCCGGCATGGTGCGCGCCCAGGGCGGCACCGAAACCGCGATTCGGCTGGGCCTTCGCAGCCAGGAGTTCTACGCCGCCAGCGGTGACCGCTTCCCGCTGGATTGCGGCTTTGTGGCACAAGGCTATCTGGTGCCGTCCTTCACCGATGCAGAGGTCGCGCAGGCACACGAGCGGATCGCGCTGCAGCGCACGCTGGGCCTGGAAGTGGAATGGCTCTCCGGCGCGGATATCGACGATCGGCAGACCGGCCTCGCGCCGGGCGTGTCCCTCGGCGCGTCGTATGCGCCTGGCGACGGCTACATCGACGCGCCACGCAACGTGCTGGCCTACACCGCAGCTCTCACCGCTTGCGGCGTCGACGTTCGCGAACGCTGCATGTTCACGGGTCTGCGCACCGCGGGAGGCCGTGTCGTCGGCGTGGACACGTCGGACGGCCCGATCGACACGGAGCGGGTGGTGCTCACCGGAGGCCCACAGCTCGCCGAGGTGGGCGCGACCGCGGGCGCCCGGATACCCGCAGGCGGCACCCGGCACCAGGTAGTGGTCACCGCGCCGGTCCCTGGAGTCGACATCTACCAACTGCCGATGGTGTTCGACGTCACCTCCGGAATCTACTGGCGCCCAGGTGAATCCGGCGGTCTGCTGTGGGGCATGAGCAATCCGGACGAGCCGCCAGGCG
The DNA here is from genome assembly GCA_032161985.1 of Mycobacterium sp. Classification (GTDB taxonomy): domain Bacteria; phylum Actinomycetota; class Actinomycetes; order Mycobacteriales; family Mycobacteriaceae; genus Mycobacterium. The sequence continues at coordinate 13,076 of JAVRPX010000431.1, read as the reverse complement.
TGGCGACCGACTTCGACACGGTGTATTACCGGAAGGCACGTGACCGCATCGAGGAACTTCTTCCTGCGGTGCGCGGACTCGGCCTGCGACGGGCATGGGCTGCGACCATCGACTACACGCCCGATCACCTGCCGATCCTCGGGCCATTGCTGACCGACGACGGGCCGATCACCGGCACCGTGGTGGCCAGCCCGGCCGGCCACGGCATGATGTGGGGTCCGGCGGTGGCCCAGGTCGCCGCCGACCTGACCACCACCGGTGTCTGCGAGTGGCTTGATCTCACCGACCTCGGCCTCGACCGGTTCGACGCCGACGGCAACAGCAGGCTCGCGCCCGAGCCGATCTCGCTGCCATTCCCGGAAAGCGTGGCCGCCGAAAGGATTTCTCGATGACGCAGGGTGTTATCACGTCCATCCTGGCTGGTGCCGCGGATGTCGAACTCGAGGACTGGGGTCCCTTGCCGGAGGCGACGGCCCATCCGATGGCGACACATGGACTCGAGATGTGGGTCGACGGCGAGAAGTCCGCAGGCAACTGGCAGTGCACACCGGGGCCGTCGTTTTATGTGCTGTCCGGGCGAATGACCGTGACGCCCGACGGCGGCGAGCCCGCTGATGTCGGTGCAGGGCACATCGCGGTCTTCCCGACGGGCTGGACAGGCACCTGGGACGTTCACGAGACCGTCCGGAAGGTCTATTCGATTTTCTGACTGCGCACACTGACGAGAGCGTCGACCGCGACCGCGCCCCGTGGTGAGGCGATAACCGGGTTGGCTTCCACCGCGTCGAGCACATCACCCAGCTCGACCGCCATCTCGGAGAACCGCACGACGACATCGGCGACCGCGTCGACATCCATTGCGGGACCACCGCGCCACCCGAACAGCAGGCGCCGGATGCGAAGCCCGTCGAGCAGTTGCCGCGCACCGTCATGCGACACCGGTGGACAGGCCACCGCCCGGTCGCCGAGCAGTTCCACCAGCGTGCCTCCCGCGGCGACGACAACCAGTGGGCCGAACGCGTCGTCGCGGACAAACCCCACCGATATCTCGACGCCAGCCGCGATCATCGGCTGAACTGTGACCGCCGGGCCCAGCGATTGCGCCATCGCCGTGTAAGCCGCGCGCAGCGCGGCCTCGTCGCTCAGCCCCAGTGCTACGCCGCCGACGTCGCTTTTGTGCAGTACACCAAGAGTTTTCAGCGCCACCGGATAGCCCGCCGCAGCCGCCGCCGCGGCGGCTTCGTCGATCGAAAGCGCCGTCCGCGACTTCAACACGGGCACGCCATAGTCGGTCAGCAGCTCGACAGCTGATATCCCGTCGGCCGCGCGGGCGCGCCACCGGTCGCGACGTTCGGGCTGCACAGTGGCTCTCGTCCCGTCGATGGGCAGCGGCCAGCGGGCCAGGTGACCGAGCGCCGCCAACCCGCTACTGGCACTTTCCAGTACCGGAACTCCTTTGCCGCGCAGCCAGTCCGCCGTGCCGGTGTCGATTGCAGACGGCACGGACGCCAAGACCGCCAACGGCGCGTCCGTGTCATGTGCCACGTCGAGCACCGCCGCGGGATAAGACGTGTCGCCGTCGAACTCGCTGACGAGATCGACCGCAAGGGCGGTGACAGCCACCGAGGGATCTTCGGTCATCAATCGCAGGCAGGCGCCGAACAATCTGCGGGTGTTTGCACCGGTGCCCCACACGTCGAGCGGGTTGGTTGGCGCGAGGCCGTCGTCAAGCAGTTCGCCGAGCGCGCTCAGAGTACTGTCCCCGAGCTCCGCGAAGCCCACGCCCTGTTCGTGCGCCAGGTCGGCGAGCAGCGCCCGTTCGGCTCCCGAGTCATGCACCGTCGCGATGCCGCCGCCGCGGACACGAGCGCGTCTGCCTGCCGCGAATAACTCCAGCGTGTCGGTGAATTCGGCCAGGTCGCTCACGTGCACCGCCCCGGTGGCCGCGCAAAATGCCTGCCAGGCGGCGTGCTCACCCGCGAGTGCGCCGGAGTGCGCCGCGACCATGGCGCGGCCGCGAGGCGAGCGGCCCACGGTGAGGATCACCACCGGCACGTCGTGCTCAGCGGCGCGCCGCACCGCTCGCCGCAGCCGAGGTACGGACCTCGGCGTCTCCATCAACAACCCGATGATCCGCGTCTCGGGATCGTGGAGTGCGTAGTCGACGTAGTCGGCGGTGTCGGTGACAAGCTCCTGGCCGGCCGACACCGCCAGCCGGAAGCCAAAACCGCGCCGGGCCCGCAACAGGGTCGAGAACGCTGATCCGGAGTGGGTGACCAGACTGATTCCACCGGCAGGCAACGGATCCGGCTCCAGGTATCCCAGAGCCCGCACCCCGAGCGCGTTGTTCACGAACCCCATGCAGCCCGCGCCACACAGCGCCATTCCCGCGCGGTTGGCTGTCTCGGTGATCTTCTCCCGCAGGCCGTGTGCGGACCCGAACAGCACTGCCGACCGAGCGCCAATGGCCGCGGCTGCCTCGAGCTGCTCCACCAGAGCCACATCGGGCACCCCGAGCAGGACCACGTCGACGGGCTCGTCAAGATCGGCCAGCGACGGTGCGCAAGGCAGCTCCCCGATGCGGTCGTAGCGCGAATTGACCAAATGCACACGGGCCGAACCCCGTTGGGCCTCGATCACCATCCGCGCACCGAAGCTGTCGGGACGGTCACTGGCGCCCACCACCGCCATGGACCGAGCGGAGAGCATCGTGGCCACGGTTGCCCGGCGCGCCTCGCTCATCGCTTGCGCCAGCGCCGCTTCTTGTCCGAGAGCGCCGCGCGCGCCGCCTGCCAGCCAGGGATACCGCACACACCGCCGCCTGCGTGCGTGGCCGAACTTCCGTTGTACAACCCTGAGATCGGGGTGCGGTAGTCCGCGTAGCCAGGAGCCGGTCGCATGTGGAACAGCTGCTCCAGCGACAGCTCACCGTGGAAGATGTTGCCTCCGATCAACCCGTACTCCTGCTCCATCTCGTACGGTCCGACGACGTCGCGGTGGGTGATCGAGGACTTGAACCCCGGGGCGACCTCGTCGTACAGCTCGATCACGCGGTCGGCGTACGCGTCGAGTTCCTCGGTGTGCGGCGCCTCGCTCCACTCCGCGGGCACCCACTGGGTGAACAGCGACATGATGTGCGTGCCATCGGGATTCAGCGTCTTATCCAGCGTGGTGGGGATGACACCGTCGCTGAACGGCATCAGCGCAGGCTTGCCGACGCGGGCGTCCTGGAACGCCGCCTCGATGAACTCCATCGTAGGCGCCATCTCGATCGATCCTGTGTGATGCTCGGCCTGGCCACTGCTGGGATTCGCGGTGAAGTTGGGGAGTTCGCCCAACGCCAGATTGATCTTCACGACGCCGCTGCGCGTCTTCCAGTGCTCGATGTCGGCGACGAAGTCGTCGGGCAGTTCGGCACGCGGAATATGGTCGAGGAAGGCGATTTTCGGATGAAGCGTGGTGACCACCAGCGGTGCGGAGATCTCGTCGCCATTCTCAAGGACAGCGCCGAGCACCGCACCATTGCGAACAATGAGCCGCGCGACGCGAGCCTTGGTGCGGATCGCGGCACCGAAGCTGCGCGCGGACCGTGCGATGGCCTCGGAGACGCCACCCATGCCGCCCTCCGGGTAGCCCCAGCTGCCGAGTTGGCCGTCGCCCACGTCACCGATGGAATGATGGGCCATCACGTACGCGGTGCCGGGCTCATACGGGCCTGCCCAGGTGCCGATGATCCCGTTGACGGCCATCAATCCCTTGATCTGCGGTGACTCGAACCAGTCGTCGAGCAGGTCGGCGATGCTCATGGTCAGCAGCCGCGTGACGTCGGCGGTGATGCGCGGCGTGATGCCGCGCTGACTCCAGGCAAGCTTGGCCAGGTCGCGCAGGTCCGAAGGCCGCTTCGACCCGATGTTCGGTGGTACCTGGGTGAGCAGCGGGCCCATCACGTCGGCGATGCCCTCGAGCCAGGCGTTGTACTTCGGCAACACGTCCGCGTCCTTCTTCGAGAACTTCGCGAGCTGCTCGTGGGTGCGCGCCGGGTCGTCCTCGTAGATGATCAGCGATCCACCCTCGGGGAACGCCTGGTAGGACGGGCCCATCGGATGCACCTTGTAGCCGTGTCGCTCCAGCTCGAGTTCGCGCACGATCGTCGGCGGCATCAGGCTCATCACATAGGACAGCCGGGTGACCCGCAGGTGCGGGGCTTCCTCCCACGGAGACTCGGTGGTCGCCGCTCCCCCGAGCGACCCACGCCCCTCGAGCACCAGTGTCTTGGCTCCCGACCGGGCGAGGTACGCCGCGGAAACCAACCCGTTGTGACCGCCGCCAATCACGAGGGCGTCATACGTGTTCGACATGAAAGCACCACTTTCGTCGGCGCCGATCGCGCATCCTGATTGACTGTTCAATCTAACGAAGTGTTACGCTGGAGACAAGTAGCTGAGCCGTACCGGGAGGGAACAGACAACGCCATGGCCGAACCCGCACCCGCGACCGAGCAGAACGAAGGCCGGCGCATCGAAATGCTCCGCGCCGCAGCCGAGCTGATCTGTGAGCGGGGTTTCGGGGATACCCGCATCGCCGACGTCGCCAAGCGCGCGGGCGTCAGCTCGGCCCTCGTCATCTACTACTTCGGCACCAGGGACCGCCTGCTCGTCGACGCGCTGCGGTACTCGGAGGAATCGTTTTACGAGGCGGCCGAGCAGATGCTGGCCGAGGTACCCTCGCTGCACGAGCGGCTCTCGCTGCTGATCAAGTGGACGTGCGTGCCAGAGGGCGACGACGAGATACCGGGCGCCTGGGGGCTGTGGTTCGACCTATGGGCGCAGGCCTTCCGCCACGACGAGATCAAGGCAGGCCGGGTCGAACTGGACGCGCGGTGGCGCAAAATGATCGTCGACGCGATCAAGTCCGCCGAGCTGGATACGAAAGTCAACGCCAGGCTTTTCGCGCTGGAGTTCGCCGCCCTGCTCGACGGCTTGTCCATCCAGGTGGCCCTGGACGACCCGGAGGTCGACTCGGACCTTGCCTACGACATCGCCATGCGCTTCGCGGAGCGCGAGCTCAACCTGCCGCCTGCCAAGAAGCGGGTGAACGGCAAGGCGAAGGCCGCTCGAAAGGGTTAGGAAGGGCTGAGCGCGCCGACCTGTTCGGCCACCGAATCGGCGATCGGCACCGCCGTGCTGCGGTGCAGCACTCGCACCGCGTCGTGTGTGCACACGCAGCTGACCTTCGCGCCGGGTTCATGGGTCACCGAGCCCGGGCCTGCATGGTTGGCCACCTCGACGATCAGCGCGGCGGGCGCCCCGACGTCGACGTGCACCTGCGTGAAGTTGCCGAGATAGACCACCTGCGACACAACGCCACCAATGACGTTGCAGCCCGGCCCGATTGGGTCGGCGGGGTTCTGCAGCGTGATGCGCTCCGGCCGGATCACGATCGCTGCCGCACCCGGTCCGGCCGAGGCGTCGACCGCGGCGCCGAGCCGGGTGTCCAGCGCCGAGCACACCGCCGATCCCCCATCCGCCTCGAGTACATCCGCCTCGAAAATGTTGGCAGCACCGAGGAATCCGGCGACGAACGTGGTGGCAGGCGCAGAGTAGATCTCTTGCGGCGGGCCGACCTGTTCAACGCGACCCTCGGCCAGCACAGCGATCTGGTCGCTCATGGTCAGCGCTTCCTCTTGATCGTGGGTCACGTACACGAACGTGATGCCGACCTCGCGCTGCACCTCCCGAAGCTCCAGCTGCAGTTGTTTGCGTAGCTTCGCGTCCAGTGCGCCCAGCGGCTCGTCGAGCAGAAGGACGCGTGGACGCAGCACCAAGGCACGCGCCAACGCGACCCTCTGCTGCTGGCCGCCGGAGAGCTGGGCGGGACGGCGGTTGGGAAAGTCGCTCATGCGGACGAGTTCCAGCGCTTCGCCAATCCGGCGCTTGGTCTCATCGCGCGTCGTCTTCTGGTATTTCAATCCGAACGCGACGTTGTCCCACACCGACATGAACGGGAACAGGGCATAGGTCTGGAAGACGGTGTTGACCGGACGCTTATGCGGCGGATCTCCCACGACGTCGCGCCCGTCGAGTTCGATGCGACCGGAGTCCGGTTTCTCGAAGCCGGCGATCATCCGCAGCGTCGTGGTCTTGCCGCAACCGGACGGCCCCAGCAGCGAGTAGAACTGGCCGGCCGGGATGTCCAGGTCGATGCCCGTCACGGCGGGGACCCCGTCGAACGACTTCACCAGCTTGTCCAGCCTAATGGCGCCGCCCTTCACGGACCGTGCCAATCCCCGGTCGCTACGCTCCTGCCCGCCGGATGCCCGATCAGTGGGCCACCGCCACGGCCTCGGCGAACCGGGCGAAATTCGCGGCGAACCGGTCGACATCGTCCGCGTCGTGCTGAACCGACAACAGCCATTGCTCCACCTTCCCCCATGGCGGGAGAAACAGACCGCCATTGTGCTGCATGAGCCAGTGCAAATGGCCCAGTCGGGCGTCGATCTCGAGGAAATCCCGAAATTCGCGTACCCGGTCGCGACGGAATGTCACGCAGCCTTTGGCGCCGGCGGTCACCACGTGCCAGGCGAAACCATCTTGTGCGATTACGGCTTCCAACGAGGAGCGCAACCGCGTGGCCAGTTCATCGAGGTGTCTGTAGGCCTGCGGGGTGAGCACCTCGCTGAGGGTGGCGCGGGTGGCCGCCATGGCAAGCGGGTTGCCGTTAAACGTGCCGACCTGCTCATAGCGGCCGTCGGCAATTGCCGACATCACGCCGCGGGTGCCGCCGATCGCCGCCACCGCAATACCGCCGCCGAGCGCCTTGGCCAGACAAACCATGTCGGGGACGACCCCGGTCAGCGCGGTGACGCCACCCGGCCCCGTGGTGAAGCCGGTCTTGACCTCGTCGAAGATCAACAGCGCACCTTCGGCGTGCACCAGGTCGCGGATGGCCGAGAGATATCCGTCATCGGGCGGGATGATGCCTGCGTTCATCATCACCGGTTCGAGGATCATCGCCGCCACTTGGCCGCGGTGCTCGGCAAGCGCCCGCGCCACGGCCCCGGCATCGTTGAATGGCACCACGATGACCAGATCCCTTATAGCGGAGGGGATTCCGGAGTTTCCGGGGACTGGAGTCGGCAGCTCCCGGGGGCCGACCTCGTCGGCCTCCGGCAGAACTGACACCTGCACCGAGTCGTGATGGCCGTGGTAGCAGCCCTCGACCTTGATGATCAGATCGCGCCCGGTCAACGCCCGCGCCAGATGCACGGCATCCATGGTGGCTTCGGTGCCCGAGTTGGCGAACCGCCACAGGGGCAGGTCGAAGCGACGGGACAACTCGCCCGCGATCCAGATCGCGTCCTCGGTCGGCTGGGCGAAATGCGTGCCGCGCCGCACCCGGTCGCTGACCGCCTTGACGATGGCCGGATGTGCGTGTCCGGCAATGGAAGCGCCGTAGCCGCCGTGCATGTCGACGTACTCGGTGCCGTCAACGTCATAGACCTTCGAGCCCTTGCCGTGGCTCATCCAGACGGCTTGCGGTTGGGCGATCTGCCAGTTGGACGTCGCCCCGCCTGCGAGGTGTTCGCCGGCCACCGCGATCAATTCGGTGCTGCGCGGCTGGCGGCGCAGGAACACCTGCTCCTCGTCGGCGATCAGCTGATCTACGGTGTCGGCCACCGGGCTCTCCACCACCGACGAGGCCACGGTGAAACCTCCGCTCTTGAACGGTTGACTGAGCATTCAGTCTATGCGAGAGTCCTACCAGCGACAAGACGCGGAATCAACGGGGAGGCCCCATGCCCACACCTCCGACCCGACGGCAGTTTCTGGCGCGCGCAGCGATTCTCGCGGCTGCCGCTCCGACGTTAGGCGCGTTCCTCGCCGCGTGCTCGAAGTCGGGGCCGGCGTCGTCGGGCCCGAGCCTGACCCTGGCAGCGCCGGACAATCCGATCAAGTGGCCCATCGCCGACGACAACAAGCCGATCGCCGATGGCCTCGCGCCGGAGAAGGGCGCGACGCTCAAGATCTACAACTACGCGGACTATCTCAGCCCTCAGGCCGTCAAGGCGTTCGAAGACAAGTACCAGACGAAGATCGAGATTTCGACCTTCAACGACGGGGACGAGGCGATCACCAAACTCCGCAGTGGAGTCGATTTCGACATCTACAACGCCAACTACACCGAGATCAGCCGACTGGTGAATGGCGGACTGCTGCGGCCGCTGAACCACTCCTACATCCCCGACATCAAGAACGTCTGGCCGAGCTTCACCAACCCGTTTTACGACCAGGGCTGGCAATACACCGTTCCCTACACCATCTACACCACCGGAATCGGCTGGCGGACCGATCAGGTGCCCGCCGATATCGGCGCGATGAAGAATCCGTACGACGTGTTCTGGGATCCCGCGTTCAAGGGAAAGATCGCCGTGCTGGACGACTGGCACACCACGATGGCTATGGTGCTTCTGCGCCAAGGCATTACGGACATCAACACCTCCTCTGAGGCCGATCTCAAGATGGTCGGCGAGCAACTCAACGCGATGGTGAAGGCCACGTCGCCGAAGGTCACCATCACCGGTTACAACGACCTCCCCGCCGGGCAACTGGCTGTCTCGCAGATGTGGTCGGGCGACATCATCAATGCGCAGTCCTACCTGCCCGAGGGCACTGGCCCTGAGATCCTTCGGTATTGGTTCCCGGCGGACGGCAAGGGCATGGTCGACAACGACATGTTGGTGACGCTTCGCGGCGGCAAGAACCCGGTGCTCGCGCACCTGTTCATCAACCACATGCTCGACCCCGAGGTGGCGAAGGAGAACTTCTCCGCAATCGGCTACCAGCCGCCACAGAACTCGATCACCCCGGATTCGCTTGTGAAAGAGGAATTCATCCCGGAGAACCTGCGCACCGCGATCGTGAAGCCGGAGTTCTTCGACACCGGCTACCGACTGCTGGAGCTCGACGCGGCGAACGACGCAGCGTGGCACAACGTGTGGCAGACCTTCAAGGCCGGCGGGTCGTAAACCGCCGATGGCGGTCCCGGTAATCGCGGCGCCATCGCAGACAGCCTCGCCACGCCGCGAACGCGCGAGTGGGATTTGGGCAGCGCTTGCCGCGCCCGGAATCGTCTGGCTGCTCCTGTGTTTCGTGTTTCCGCTGTATGTCGTGCTGTGCATCGTCTTCGGACAAGTCGACCCGATGTTCCGCACTCCGATCCCGGTGTGGAATCCGCTGCAGTGGAATCCCTCTCAGTTCAACTACGTTCTCACTCACATCGCCGGCGCCGACGGCATCTTCGGCCTAGCGCTGGTTCGCACCGCCGTGTTTGTGTTCGCGGCCAGCTCACTTTGCCTGCTGATCGCGTTCCCTGTCGCCTATTACGTCGCCCGGCTGTCTGGCAGGCGCAAGGGCCTGCTGCTGGCACTGCTGATTGCCCCATTCTGGATCAGCTACATGATGCGAATGTTCGCATGGGTCAACCTGCTCCAGAACGACGGCATCGTCAACAAGGTGCTGTCCTTCGGCGGGCTGTTCACCTTCAGCGTGGACTGGCTGACCGGACAGCCGGTGGTGGTGGTCCTCGGCCTGGTGTACGGGTATGTGCCGTACATGATCCTGCCGCTCTACGCAGGCCTTGATCGACTGTCGCAGCCGATGCTCGAAGCGTCGCGCGACCTTGGCGCAGACAGGTTTTCGTCGTTTTGGCGGGTGACTCTGCCGCTGTGCAGGCCCACGATACTCGCCGCGGTGCTGCTGACGTGTCTGCCGATGCTCGGGGACTACTTCACCAGCGATATGCTCTCGGCCTCGCCGAAGACCGCGATGGTCGGCAATCTGATCAACGACAGCGTGCATGCGCCTGGGCGGACCGGTCAGGCCGGCGCCTTCGTCATGCTGGTGTTCCTGGTGGCGTTGCTGCCGATGCTCTATTACATCCGGGTGACGTCACGGCGCGACGAGGTGTCCTCGTGAGGAGTCCGGTGGCGTGGTGGAACGATCCGTGGCGGCCGCCGCGCTTTCTGGTCGGCATCACCGTCGGCTATCTGGCGTGGTCGCTGCTCCCGGTGGCGATTGCGGTGCTGTATTCATTCAACAACGGCCGCTCCCGCACCACGTGGCAAGGGTTTTCGCTGCGCTGGTACTGGGGTGACCAGACGCTGTCGGTCTGGCACAACGACGCGCTGCACACCGCGCTACTGCAGACGCTGAAGCTGGGTGTGGTCACTACCGTGATCACCATTCCGCTCGGGGTGCTGTTCGCGATAGGCATCGACCGGTGGCGCGGCCGGTTGCCAGCCGGGGCCAACTTCCTGATGCTGCTCTCGTTCGTGCTGCCCGAGGTGCTGCTTGCCGTGGCCTTGCTTTTCGTGCTCACCACGATCGCGCTTCCGATCGACCTCGGGACGACGGCGCAGGTGATCGGGCTGATAACGTTCCAGGTGTCCTATCCAGCGGTGCTGGTGCGGGCTCGGCTTGCGACCATCGGCCCCCAATACGAGGAAGCGGCAATGGATCTCGGCGCGTCACCGCTGGGCGCGCTGCGGCGGATCATCCTGCCGATGCTGATGCCTGCGATCTTCGCCAGCACCGTGTTGGTGTTCGCGGATGTCATCGACGATTTCGTGCTGGTGCGCTATCTCTCGGGCGCCGCATCGACCGAGCCGGTGTCGGTGAAGATCTACAACACCGCACGCGGTGCGCCGACGCCTGCGCTCAACGCGCTGGCCTCGCTGCTGCTGCTGGCGGCGCTGACCGCCGTGGTGATCGGCTTTCTGGTGTACCGCTACCTGAGCCGGGGAGACACCACCACCAAGGACCGGGGAATCGGCGCATTCGCCGGAGAGGTGTAGTCAGTTCATTCACCGGCGCGCCACGTGCGCAGATATGTGTTCGATATGCGTTTTGGCTGACTCACAGGTGGCGTCCCTAGTGTTGGCTGAGTGGTCGAGGTTAACCGGAGAACCTTTGTCGGCGCGTCGATAGCCGTCGGCGGTGTTGTGGCGACAACCCCGCTGCTCGCCGGCTGCGGCGAGGACCAACAGGCAAACACCGCAACGTCGTCCGTGGTGCGGGTACGCATCAACGGCGAAGCCCGCGAGATCGCGGTGGACAACCGCACGTCGCTGCTCGACATGCTTCGGGAACGGGCAGATCTGACCGGCACCAAGAAGGGCTGCGACCAAGGCGCCTGCGGTGCATGCACGATTCTGGTGAACGGACAGCGGGTCGTCTCGTGTCTGACGCTCGCGGTGATGCACAACGGTGCGGAGATCACCACGATCGAAGGCCTCGAGCGCAATGGCCGCCTTCATCCGCTGCAACAGGCGTTCATCGACGAAGACGCGTTCCAGTGCGGCTATTGCACGGCGGGGCAGATCATGTCAGGCGTCGGCTGCATCAAGGAGGGGCACACGGGATCGGATGCCGAGATCCGCGAATGGATGAGCGGCAACATCTGCCGCTGCGGCGCCTACACCAACATCGTCACCGCGGTCGCCGAGGCGGCCCGCAACGCGTAGCCGGCCATGTTTCCGTTCCGGTTCTCCAAGGCCTCCGACGAAGCAGCCGCGTTGGCCGCGGCCGCCTCGGGGGCCCGCTACGTCGCAGGCGGTACGACGCTGATCGATTTGATGCGCGAGACGGTCGAGCGTCCCGCCGCCGTCGTCGACATCAACGCGCTGCCGTACCGCGACATCGACCTGCAACCGTCCACGTTGCGCGTGGGTTCGCTGGTGCGGATGTCGGACTTGGCAGCCCACCCCGGTGTGCGCGGGCAGTTCCCAGTCATCGCGCAAGCACTGGAGTTGTCGGCGTCCGCGCAGATCCGCAACATGGCATCGATCGGCGGCAACCTGATGCAGCGCCCGCGCTGCCTGTACTTCCGCGACGTGTCGGCCGCCTGCAACCGGCGCACACCCGGTTCGGGCTGCGCCGCGATCGAAGGCCGCAACCGCACCCACGCGATCCTCGGGACGAGCGACACGTGTATCGCCACCCACCCGTCCGACTTGGCGGTGGCATTGACCGCACTCGACGCCGCGGTGATCATTCGTGACGGCAGCGGGGAGCACCGGATTCCAATCACGGACTTCTTTCGCCAGCCCGGCCGCACACCCGAACAGGAACACAACTTGAGCGCGGGCGCGCTGATCGCAGGCGTCGAGGTGCCGGTGGCACCTGAGGCGCGACGGTCGGGCTATCTGAAGGTGCGCGACCGTGAGTCATTCGAATTTGCGCTCGCCTCGGCGGCGGTGGCGCTGGACGTCGCCGCGGGCAGGGTGCGCGCGGCTCGCGTCGCCGTCGGTGGTGTCGGGACGGTGCCATGGCGATTGCCCGCGGTCGAGCAGGCCCTGATCGGCAGGACCGCGGGGCCCGACCTGTGGCGGGACGCTGCCTCGCATGCCGCTGACGGTGCTAAACCGTTGTCGGAGAACGGGTTCAAGGTGGAGCTGGTGAAGCGCACGGTGGAGCGACAGCTCGCGACGGTAGCAGGGTTGCCGTGACCAGGCCACTGCCCGCAGCAGTTGTCTCGGGCCAGCCGGTGACGCGGGTGGACGGCAGGCTCAAGGTGACCGGCAAGGCCCTGTATGCGGCCGACAACCCAGCACCGGACCTGGTGTACGCGGCGTTGGTGTGCAGCACCATCGCGCGCGGCAGCGTCGAGCGAATCGATCCCGCCGCTGCGGTCCGCGACCGCGATGTGCTGCGCGTCCTCGCCGACTTCGGCGGGGTCAAGCTGCCGTACGACATTCGGCAGGTGTCCTGTTTCGGCCAGCCAGTCGCGGTGGTGGTGGCCACGACGCTGGAGGCAGCCATGCACGGCGCTTCCTTGGTTTTGGTGAAGTACCGCCGCGGCCCACAGCTGACGAATATCGATGCGCCGCAAGCTGAGCAGAAGCCCGGCACCAGGACGCGCGACTACGCGCGCGGCGACGCCGACGACGCGTTACGGAACGCCGCAGTGGTCACCGATCTGCACTACTCCATCATGCGCAACAACCACAACCCGATGGAGATCCCGGCGACCGTCGCGAGCTGGGACGGCGACCGGCTCACCGTGTGGGACAAGGTGCA
>JAVRPX010000430.1:0-2541 GCA_032161985.1 Mycobacterium sp. | reverse complement strand
GCTGCCAGCGAGGTTTTCGTCGACCGCGGCTACCACGCCGCAGGCATGGACGAGATCGCCGACCGTGCCGGTGTGAGCAAACCCGTTCTCTACCAACACTTTACGTCCAAGCTTGAGCTCTATCTCGCCGTGCTGCAGCGGCACGCCGACAACCTCGTTTCGGGCGTGCGCCAGGCGCTGCGCACCACCACCGACAACCGGCAGCGGGTACGAGCCGCCGTTGACGCCTTCTTCGACTTCATCGAGCACGACGGCCAGGGTTACCGGCTGATCTTCGAGAACGATTATGTGACCGAACCGCAGGTGTCCGCGCAGATCAAGGTGGCCACCGAGGCGTGCACCGACGCCGTGTTCGACGTGATCAGCCATGACTCGGGGCTGGAACCGCACCGCGCTCGGATGATCGCGGTCGGGCTCGTGGCCATCAGCGTCGACTCAGCCCGATACTGGCTGAACAACGACCGGCCGATCACCAAGGACGACGCGGTGGAGGGCACGGTGCAGTTCATCTGGGGCGGGCTGTCCCACGTGCCGCTTACCCGGTCTTGATGGCCTCCGAGCCGACTGCACCGACACCGAAGCCGACCCGGCGCACGTCGGCGGCGCCGATCTCGACGTAGGCGATCTTCGCCGACTGCACCAGGAATCGGCGGCCCTTCTCGTCGGTCAGGGTAACGACGCCCGAATCCTTGCTCAGCGCATCGGTGATCAACTTCTCCACCTCGCTGGGCGTCTGCGCGCTGTTGAAGATCAGCTCGCGCGGGCTGTCCATGACACCGATCTTGACCTCCACGCTGCACCCTTTCCGTTCAAGTGTTCTCGCCAAGAAGGCTAGTGGACAGTAGCGGTGCGGTGCCGCGCCGGGCACTTCGCGGATAGCGAACCGACAATCCAGTGCGGATAGCGAACCGACAACCCGCGAAGGCCCGTGCGGATTCTCGACCGAACCGAGTCCGGACCGTAATCAAAGCCCCAGCGCGTCAACCTCATTCGTCACAGCTGTCCCGATAGCATCAGGCCCGGCATTAGTCGAAACGATCGGGATAGCCGCATGAACAGGTCTTATACCGCACATTCACCGTATTCCTTGAGCCCGACCGAACGGATTCCCAGCCACGGGGACGACGGCGGCGAAACGGTCAACCTCGACCGAGAACCCTACGAGGGCCTCGAGGAATACGAGGACTACGAGGACTACGAGGACTACGACGACTACGAGCCGATCGATCGGCGATGGATCTGGATCGCCGGTGTGGCCGGCGCGATTCTGCTCGTCGCAGTGATCTGCACGGTGGTCATTCTCGGGGGCGGCGACAGCGGCTCGGTGTCGACGACCATCAACCCCTCAGCCCCGCCTGCCACGACGCAACCGGCCGCCACCACTTCGGCTCCCCCGGTCTCCACCACCCCGCCGACGCTCCCGCCCGCGGCGTCGTTGCCGCAAGAAACCGTCACCACCGTGACGCCGAGCGCGAGCGCCCCGCCAATCGTCGCGCCGACCGATGCGGCGCCCGCTCCCGCGCCGAACACGATCACCTACCGGGTGACCGGCAACCGCAATCTCATCGATCTGGTGACGGTGATCTACACCGACGCACAGGGAGCGCTGCAGACCGACGTGAACGTGGCGCTGCCATGGGCGAAGACCGTGGTGCTTGACCCGGGTGTGACGCTCAGCTCGGTCACTGCGACGAGCGTGACGGGTCAGTTGAACTGCAGCATCACCGACGCAGCGGGCGCCGCGATCGCTGTGCAGAACAACAACACGATGATCGCAAACTGCACGAAGTAGTTCAGGCCAGGCCCAGCTCGTGCATGCGCGTGCTGTGCGTGCGCTGCAGCCGATCGAAGAACTCCGTCATCCGGGTGAGCCCCTCGCCGCTGGTCATCACCAGGTCGACGAGTTCGTCATGGTCGGCAAGCACGTACTGCGCCTGAGTGATGGCCTCGCCGAGCAGCCGTCGCGACCACAGCGCCAGGCGGTGGCGCTGCTTGTCGCTTGCCGTCACCGCGGCCTGCACCTCGGCCACCACGAACTGTGAGTGCCCGGTTTCGGCCAGCACCGCGCGCACCACGTCGGCGACCTCGTCGGGCAGCGAGTCGGCGATCTCCAAATAGAAGTCGGCCGCCAGCGCGTCACCGACGTAGGTCTTCACCAGTGCTTCCAGCCAGGTGCTGGGTGTGGTCAGCCGGTGGTAGTTCTCCAGCGCCGACGCGTACTTCGTCATCGCGGGCACTACGTCGACTCCCCTGCGCTCCAACGCATCCCGGAGCACCTCGTAGTGGGACATCTCCGCGGCGGCCATGCTGGCCATGCTGATTCGGCCCCGTAGGTTCGGCGCCATCCGCGCCTCCTCGGTGAGCCGGTAGAACGCCGCCACCTCGCCGTAGGCCAGCAGTGAGAACAGTTCGATGACGCCGGGATGGTCGACCGACACGCCCGAGGTGGTCTGCTCGGGAGAAGGCGCGGGCGGCGTCGAATTCATGGCCCAACTGTAGACGGCTGGTGTTACGGGCTGGGCGCTTCGACTGCCGGGCAAA
>JAVRPX010000429.1:0-4264 GCA_032161985.1 Mycobacterium sp. | reverse complement strand
TCGATCGACGCCGGGTGGTGACGGGCGTGCGGCGTCGCTCCGTCGGTGCCCAGCGGGCGTTGGGCCGGGCGGGCAACACGATGTCGGCGGCGGAGGTCGACGCTGTGGTCATCAACCTCGTCGACCGAATCACCCGGCGGATGCGCAAGGCGGGCCGTACGGGCCGAACGGTGGTGCTGCGGTTGCGGTTTGACGACTTCGGCCGGGCCACCCGATCCCACACGATGCCGCGGGCGACGGCATCGACAGACGCGATCCTCGACGCGGCACGCGGTTTGGTCGCGGCGGCCGCTCCCCTGATCGCCGAGCGTGGACTGACGCTGGTCGGGTTCGCGGTGTCCAACATCGACAGGGAAGGTGCGCAACAGCTGGAGCTCCCGTTCGAAGAACACGCAGACACCGTCGCGATCGATGAGGCGGTCGACATGGTGCGTCAGCGCTACGGGAACACCGCGCTGACCCGCGGCGTGCTACTCGGCCGCGATCCCGGCCTCGAGATGCCGCACCTGCCGGACTAGGAAGTCGTCCACTCGAGCAGCTTGTCGGCGGGCCAGGTGTTGACGATCCGCTCCACCGGCACTCCCGCATCCAGCGCGCGCTGGGCGCCGTAGCCGAGGAATTCCAGTTGGCCGGGGGCGTGGGAGTCGGTGTCGATCGAGAACAGGCAACCAATCTCCAGCGCCAGGTTCAGCAGGCGGGTTGGCGGATCGCGACGTTCCGGACGTGAATTGATCTCCACCGCGGTGCCGTGGTCGCGGCACGCGGTGAACACCTTCTCCGCGTCGAACTTCGATTCCGGTCGGATGCCGCGGCCGCCGGTGACGAGCCTGCCGGTGCAGTGCCCGAGCACATCGGCGTGGGGATTGGTCACCGCCTTGATCATTCGCCGCGTCATCGACGGCGCATCCATCGACAGCTTGGAATGCACGCTGGCCACCACGACGTCGAGACGCTCGAGCAGTTCGGGTTCCTGATCCAGGCCTCCATCCTCGAGAATGTCGACCTCGATGCCGGTCAGGATGCGCATCGGCGCTACGGTGTCGCGCAGTTCGTCGATGACGTCCAGTTGTTTGCGCAGGCGCTCGGGCGACAGGCCGTTGGCGACCTTGAGGCGGGGCGAGTGGTCGGTCAAGGCGCAGTACTCGTGGCCCAATCCCTTTGCAGCAAGCATCATCTCATCGATAGGCGCCGACCCGTCCGACCAGTTCGAGTGGACGTGCAGGTCACCGCGCAGCGCAACGCGAATGTCTCCGCCACCGAGATCTTTCGCTGTCGAGCGCAACTCGGCGAGGGCGTCCGGCTCGCGGCCTGCCCACGCCTGGGATATCACCTTCGCGGTTTTGGGTCCGATGCCGGGCAGCGACTGCCAGCTGTTGGCCGCTCCGTGCCGCTCCCGGTCGGCCTCCGAGAGCCCCTCCACGATGTCGGCCGCGTTGCGGTAGGCCATCACCCGGCGTGGGTCTTCTCGCGCTCGATCCTTGTAATAGGCAATCTGGCGCAGGGCGACGACCGGGTCCATGCCTCCAGTCTGCCTGGATCGGCGGATACACGGCCGAAACACTCATGCAATTTCGGCGACACGCGACGGCCATAGCCTCACAGCAGATTTCCGACGGGAATCTGTGCCTAGGGTTCCGCTCGCCGAGGTCTGGACCGAGAGGCACACCGGCATGCAGTTGCCGGCACACCAGGGGATAAAAGCCCGGAAGGACTACGGAGCCCGCGCTCCGGGACTCATCGGAGGGCAGTAATGCCTCTCGTGGACGTCTGTAGTGCAGTCGGTACCTGGCGCTTCCCGAGCGACGCCTCGCTATGAGGTGGGGCGATTGCACGTCGACACAGATCGCACGGCTCGGATTGGACCGCCGTGTCGGCTTGGTTCCCGTCGGGGCAACCGAACAGCATGGTCCGCATCTGCCGACCGACACCGATACCAGGATCGCGCTGGCGATCTGCGACAGCGTCGATGCACGAAGTGATGCGACGATCGTCCTGCCGCCAATTGCCATCGGCTGCAGCCTGGGGCACGGGACGGCGTTCCCTGGCACGCTTTCGCTGTTCCCCGAGGAACTGACGGGACTACTGATCCGCTATGCGGAATGGTCTGCCGTCAGCGGCCTGAAACGGCTCATCTTCGTCAACGGACATATGGGAAACGCGGCGTCGCTCTCGGCGGCGACCGATCGGCTGCGGTTCTTGCGGCCGGACTTGAAGTCGACTTGGGTCGACTGGTGGCGCGCGAGCCCCGAGATCATCGCTGAAGTCTCGGCGGATGGCGAGGACATCCACGCCAATCGGGCAGAAACCTCCCTCGTGCTGCATTTGTGGCCTGACGTCGTTGCGCGCGAGGCGATGATCGCGGCCGATGACGAGGACAGGACCGGCGGCCTGACATTTCGATACACAGCGGAGACGCTGTCGCACAACGGCGTAACCGGCAGGCCGTCGCTGGCCACCGCAGAGCTGGGCGACTCGCTTTTCACCGCGATCGTCGATCACGTCGCCGCCAAGGCCCACGCAGGGCTTGCAGAAGAACCCCCGCTTGCCCGGCCTTCCGAGCCGGCGCGGCCAACCCAGTGGATCTCAGGAGGAAGCAATGGACACCGTTAGCTCGATCGATCCCGCGCACCGCGAACTGGCGGAATCTCTCGCGCAGTCCGGCGTCAAATACGCCCTCGGCTCGTGGATCGATGTTCACGGTCGGCCGAAGTCGAAGGCCGTGCCCATCGATCACCTTCCGAACATGCTTGCCGGCTCGGAGCGTTTCACCCCGAGGGGTATCAGCGGGCTGGGCCCCATGGAGCCACAGGAAGAGGAGTCCGTCGCGATACCGGATCTCGCGACGCTACGGCGGCTTTCGTGGGACGACCGGTTCGTCTGGATGGCGGCGGACATCATGCTCGACGGCACCGAGCCGTTTGACCAGTGTCCGCGCAGCATGCTGAAGTCCCAGCTGGTGCGTGCGCGCGAAATGGGCTTCGATTTCAAGATCGGAATCGAGACCGAGCTCTTCGTTTTCGATCCGGAGTCATCCCGAGGTGGGCCGGACTACCTGGCGCCGGTCGCACGCAGCGGCAGCCTGCGGCCAACCCCGGCGTACGACACCGAAGCGACGCTGGACGCCGTCGAATTCCTCGATGACTTCGTGACGGCGTTGCAGGACAACGGCTTCGGTGTCTACAGCTTCGACCATGAGGGCGGCGACGGGCAATACGAGTTCGACTTCGCGTTCGACGGTGCGCTCGAGATGGCGGACAAGATAACGTTCTTCCGCCTGATGGCGCGCCAGATCGCGAAGCGCCACGGTTTGGCCGCTACCTTCATGCCCAAGCCCTACACCGAAGCGTGGGGTTCTGGTCACCACTACAACATGAGTCTGGTGTCGACTGAAACCGGCGAGAACCTCATGCGAGATCCCGCCGATCCACGTGGATTAGGTTGGAGTTCAACGTCATATGCGTTCGCCGCGGGCCTCATGCGGCACGCCGACGCGCTCGCCGCGATCGTTACTCCCACGGTCAACTCCTATAAGCGGCTGAATCCCAAACTGGCGGACGGCACTCCGTCCTGGGCGCCTGTCTGGTCGGCATACGGTGAGCAAAACCGGTCGTGCATGCTGCGACTGCCGAAGAACCGGCCTGCGATAGAGAACCGTGCCATCGACTCTTCGGCGAATACCTACCTGGCGGCGGCGTTCTTGCTGGCCGCTGGCCTCGACGGCATCGAGCATGCGCTGGACCCCGGCGATCCGGTGGATGTTGCGCTGTTCGACGCCCAGCCGAATCCGGCACTGAACGCAGTCCGGTTGCCGCGCAATCTTCTTGAGGCGACCGATGCCTTCGCCGGCAGCGAGCTTGCGACTCGTGTCTTTCCTAAGCGGTTCGTCTCCGAGTATCTCGACATGAAGTACGCAGAGTGGGATTCCTACCACCACACTGTCACCGATTGGGAGCGCGACCGCTACCTGTTCGAGCTCTGAGGAGTCGCGTGTTGGTCGAGTCCCGTGAGCCGTCGACGCGCTCACACCAACGGAGGCGCGCAGTGGTGCGCGGCTCGGCCGCAGTTCTCCGGAAGCGTGGGTTCGATGCGGTCACGAGCCGTTCAGTAGCCGAAGAGGCTGGCCTTCCCGAACAGACTGTCCGGGCCTATTACCCGTCGCGCGACGACCTGCGCGCTGCTGGCCTGGAGTTCACGCTCAACGGCTGGATCGACCAGGCGCAGGACTTCATCAACCGGCTTCCCAGGTCGCTGGACCTCCAGGAGA
>JAVRPX010000428.1:0-8595 GCA_032161985.1 Mycobacterium sp. | reverse complement strand
AGCTGGCGGGCACAGATCTCGTGTCGCTCACCGGTTCGGCGCTCACCCAGCAGTCGGTAGCGCCGACGCTGGTGTGGCTGCGTGAGCGTGAGCCGACCGTATATGCGCGGACAGCCCGGATCGTCGGATCGTACGACTGGGTGCTGATGGCGCTTGGCGCCGATGTGCATGTCGAGCAGAACTGGGCCCTGGAGTCGGGGCTGTTCGCGGTCGACGGCGACACGGCCACCGTCGTGCTGGACGCCGCCGCACTCGACGCGGACCTACTGGCGCCCGTT
This sequence comes from Mycobacterium sp., assembly GCA_032161985.1. Taxonomy (GTDB): domain Bacteria; phylum Actinomycetota; class Actinomycetes; order Mycobacteriales; family Mycobacteriaceae; genus Mycobacterium. The sequence goes on along the minus strand of JAVRPX010000428.1, from coordinate 8,317 downwards.
CGGCGTCCGGGGACGCGGGTCGGCGGGCTGAGCGTCGGGGTCGCCGAGCAGACCGGCCTTCGCGCAGGCACCGCGCTGATTGTCGGGGGCGCCGATCACGTCCTGTCAGCGTATGCCGCAGGCGTGAATCGTTCCGGCGACGGCCTGGTGAAACTCGGTGGGGCGGGCGACATCCTGGTCGCGAGCGACACCCAGGTGGTCGACGAGCGGCTGTACTTGGACGCGCACCCGGTGCCTGATCGGTGGCTGCCCAACGGCTGTATGGCCACGAGCGGCAGCCTGATCCGCTGGTTCCAATCGTTGGTCGGCGGTGCGGAACTGGCCGAGCTCGACGCGGAGGCCGCCGATGCCAACGCGGGCGAAGTGCTCTGCCTGCCTTACTTTCTCGGCGAGAAGAGCCCCATTCACGATCCGGATCTACGCGGTGTATTCGCGGGAATGCACCTCGGGCACACCCGTGCTGCCCTCTACCGGGCCGTGCTCGAGTCCATCGCATTCGGTTTTCGCCATCACGTCGATGTGTTCGCCGAGATCGGGATACCGATGACACGCGTCATGATCACCAACGGTGGGTCCAGGTCCACCCTGTGGAAGCAGATCCATGCCGATGTGCTCGGCATCGAGTTGCACCCTGTCGGCGGTCATCCGGGGGCATCGCTGGGTGCGGCCGTCATCGCCGCCATCGGTATCGGAGCGCTGGACGACTGGTCGGATGCCGCGCGGTACGTCTCCCTGCAGCCGTCCGTCGTCCCGGATCCGTCCTGCCGCGACCTCTATGACGATGCCTACCTACGGTGGCGCGAATTGGGCGATGTCATGGCGCCGATATCGCACGCGATCGCGAGGAGCGCACGTCGATGATCGCCGAACGCACGAGAAGAGAATTAGATTCACACGATGAAAGGAACAGTGCCGCAATGAGATCAATGAACAGCGGGCGGCGGCGGCCGATTATCGTCGCCCTCCTCGCAACGGTGACGCTGCTGGCAGCCGCTTGCGCGGGCAGCGGCGGACCTGCCCAGACGCAGGCAACTGGAACCGGCGAGATCGCCAAGGATACTTCGGGCACGGTGCGCATCCTCATGGAGAACGTGCCCGACACTGACATCGTCAAATCCATGGTGCCCGACTTCAACAAGGACTACCCGAACATCAAGATCGATATCGAGACGCTGACCTACGACCAGATGCGGGACAAGCTGGTGTCGTCATTCCAGTCGTCCTCCCCCACCTACGATCTGGTGATCGTCGACAACCCGTGGATGGTCGACTTCGCGAACGCCAAGTTCCTGCAGCCGCTCGACGCGCGCATCAACAACACACCCGACTACGACGCGGCCGACTTCTTCAAATCCCTGACCGACATCACTACCGTCGACAACGTCCGCTACGGCGTGCCGTTCTACAACTATGCGCTCGGATACCTTTACAACACAGACGATCTCGCGCAGGCCAAGCTCGAGGTGCCCAAGACTCTCGACCAGTTAGTCAGCACGTCAAAGGCGCTCAAGGTCGGCGACCGGGCGGGCATCGCCATGCAACCGCAGCGCGGCTACAAGATCTTCGAGGAGTGGGGCAACTGGCTGTTTGCGGCCGGCGGCTCGATCTACGACTCCAACGGCAAGGTTAGCCTCAACACCCCGCAGGCCAAGCAGGCGCTCAACGCCTACATCGATACCTACAAGACCGCGGCGCCGCCGAACAGCCTGAACTGGGCCTTCGACGAGGCATTCCGCTCGGTGTCATCCGGCCAGGCCGCATCGATGATCAGCTACAACTGGAACCTGCCGCAGCTCAACGAGCCCGGCTCAGGGCCGTCGGCCGGCAAGTACAAGCTGGCACAGATCCCCGGCGGCAAGTCCGTACTGGGCTCGTGGAGCTGGTCGATCCCGACGAACTCGGGCGCATCGGATGCCGCATGGGCGTTCGCGTCGTGGATCACTTCCAAGCCGCATGACGTCCAGCGCACCGAGAAGGGCGGCGCGGCGATACGGCAGAGCACGCTGAAGGATCCCGTCGTTCTCAATGGCAAATTCGGTGCCGACTACTACACCACCGTCGAGCAGATTCTCGGTAACGCTTCACCGCTGAGCCAGGGGCCCAGCGGCGAAGAGATGATCCAGGCGGTCGGCACCGAGTTGAACGAGGCAGTGGCGGGCACCAAGAGTGTCGACGATGCGTTGGCCGCCGCGCAGGCGGCCGCCGCGAAGATCCAGGGCTAACCGCATGGAACCGACCACCCCGCGAAAGGAGCGTTGACCACCGTGAAATTCCAACACGGGATGGTCGCACCCCTCGTCGCACTTTTCGTCGGGGTGGTCGGTTTCCCTTTGGCGTATGCGTTCTACCTCAGCATCACCGATTATCGGCTGACCAGTCACGGAACACCCAAGCTGGTCGGCGCGCACAACTACGTCGCCACCTTCGGCGACGCCGAGTTCTGGCACGCGTTCGGCACCACCGCGCTGTACGTATGCGTGGCTGTCGGGCTTGAGCTGGTGGTCGGACTGGCGGTCGCGCTGGCGCTGCAAAAGCAGCGTTGGGCAAGCGATCTCACGAGGTCGATGTTGCTTGCGCCGATGTTCATCACGCCTATCGCGGTCGGGTTGATCTTCCGCTTCCTGCTCAACGACCAGCTCGGCGCGATCCCGCACATGCTGCGTGCCCTTGGCGTCGACTACGACTTCTTCGGTCCGGGCCGTGCACTTTTCACCCTCGCACTCATCGATGTGTGGCAGTGGACGCCGTTCATGGTGCTGTTGCTGCTCGCGGGGCTGCAGTCCATCCCGCGCGAGCCGCTGGAGGCCGCCAAGGTCGACGGTGCAAGCGGCTGGTACGTGCTGCGGCGAGTGACGCTACCGCTGCTGGCGCCCGTTCTCGTGGTGGCGATCCTTCTGCGCTGCCTGGACGCGATGAAGGTATTCGAGTATGTGTTCGCCACCACCCGCGGCGGGCCGGGCACCGAGACGGAGACGCTGCAGTACTTCGTCTACCAGACCGGGATTCAGTTCTTCCGGCTCGGTTCGGCGTCGTCGATGGCGTTCGTGGTCCTGCTGCTGGTGCTGACAATCATTGTCATCGCGTTCCGGCGGATGGAGAAGGCGAGAGCATCGTGAGAGGCTCGACCGCGCTCGCTGTCTGCCGGGTCGCGCTGCTGTGGGCGGCGGGCGTAACGGTATTGTTCCCGGTGGTGTGGATTGCCCTGGCGAGTGTGAAAACGCCTGAGCAGCTCAGTGATCCGTTTCTACTCGCGTTCACTCCCACGCTCGACAGCTGGCGCAACGTGCTGACATCGGGCATTCTCGCTGCGGCGGGACGCAGCGCCATCGTCGCGATCGTCACCGTGGGCATCAGTGTGGTGGTCGGGAGCATGGGCGCCTACGCGATCGCCCGCTACCGCGCCGGCGGTACCGCCACCCGGTTCGGGATGCTGGCGGCGCAGGTACTACCGCCGGCGGTGCTGGTGTTTCCGTTTTTGACCATGGCCTACGCGCTGCGGCTCAACGACACTCTGATACCGGTCATCTTTGCGCACCTGAGTTTCGTTCTGCCGGTGGTTACCTGGTTCCTGATCGGCTTTTTCGAAGCGGTGCCGCGCTCGCTGGAGGAACAGGCACAGGTCGACGGTTTCACGCGCTTCGCAGCGTTCCGGTTGGTGGTACTCCCCCAAGTGCTCCCCGGTGTCGGAGCCGCGGCGATCTTCGGCTTCACGCTGTCGTGGAACGACCTGTTCTACGGACTCATCCTCGCGCCGGGCAAAGCGGCGATTCTGCCGGTCGCGATCGCCGGGTTCAACACGTTCCGCGGTGTGCAGATTGGCTCGATGAGCGCGGCGATTCTCATCGCGGTCGTACCCGTCGTGATCGCAAGCTTTTTCATCCAGCGCCGGCTGGTGCAGGGCATCAGCGGCGGCGCGGTGAAGTTCTGAAAGGATTGGTGATTCACACTTCATGGCAACAGTCCGCTTCTCCGGCGTCAACAAGTCGTACGGGTCGAACCCCGTCGTCAGCGACCTGAATTTGGAACTGCCCGACGGGTCGTTCACGGTTCTCGTCGGCCCGTCCGGATGCGGGAAGTCGACCTCGCTGCGCATGCTGGCCGGACTGGAGTCAGTCACCTCGGGCACGATCACCATCGGCGACCGCGACGTCACCCGTCTGCTGCCGCGCGACCGCGACGTCGCGATGGTCTTCCAGAACTACGCACTGTATCCACACCTCACGGTGCGGGAGAACATCGCGTTTCCGCTGCGAGCCTCCAAGACGCCGCGGTCGGACGCGGTCAAGCGCGCCGACGAGGTGGCAGAGTCGCTCGGGCTGGAGAAATTCTTGGGGCGCAAGCCGAAAGACCTCAGCGGCGGCCAGCAGCAACGTGTCGCCATAGGCCGCGCGATTATCCGCGAGCCGTCGGTGTTCCTGTTCGACGAACCACTGTCCAACCTCGATGCCAAACTGCGGATCGAGACCCGAACCGAGCTGTTGCAGATCCAGCGCAGGTTGGGCATCACCTCCGTCTACGTCACACACGACCAAGAGGAGGCGATGACGCTGTCGGACCGAATGGTGGTGATGCGCGACGGACGCACCGCGCAGCAGGGCACCCCGTTGGAGGTGTACAACAAGCCGGACGACACGTTCGTGGCGGCGTTCGTCGGCAGCCCGAAGATGAACCTGGTCGACGGCGAACTCACGGGTGAGACCTTCACCATGCCAAGCGGATTCGCCTTCACCATCGGACAAGTCGACGCCACCGGGCAGGTCACGCTCGGCGTGCGGCCCGACGATCTGCTGCCGAGGGCGATCGGCGACAGCAACGACGCCCTCGCGCAGGTGAAGCTGATCGAGTTGCTCGGCCCCCGCGCCATCGTGACCGTTGACGCCCGCGGCACGGAAATCACCTGTGTCGTCGACGCCTCGCGGCTCACCGGTATCTCCGAGGGCGCCCGCGTCGCATTGTCGGCACGACCGGGCGCAGTGCACCTGTTCGACCCACAGACCGGCCGACGACTCGTCGGCGCAAGCAAGCAGACCCAGGACCGATAGGAACCAGGCACACAGATGACCAAGACAGTCGTGGTGACCGGCGCAGGATCCGGCATCGGGCGAGCCATCGCGATGACTCTGGCCAGTCGGGATTGGCGTGTCGTCGTCACCGATATCAACGAGGACGCCGCGCGCGAAGTCACTGCGGGCCTGTCGAATCCGGATGCGGGACACGAATCCGCCGTTCTCAATGTCAGTGTCCCGGATGATGCAGAAGCGGTGGCATTCGGCGTGGCCGATCGCCTCGGCCTCGATGCATGGGTCAGCAATGCCGGCATCTCCTTCATGCATCGATTCCTCGACGCTCCGATCGAGCGGTACGACCAGACGCTCGATGTCAACCTGAAAGGCGTGTTCGTCTGCGGTCAGGCAGCCGCACGCGCCATGGTGCGCGGCGGTGCCAAAGGCGCGATCGTGAACACTGCATCGATGGCGGGCAAGCAGGGCCGGGTGCCGTTCCTCTCCGACTATGTGGCGTCGAAGTTCGGTGTCGTCGGCCTCACCCAGGCGATGGCCTACGAACTCGGCGAGCACGGCATCACGGTTAACTGCGTCTGCCCCGGTTTTGTCGACACTCCCATGCAGTCAAGGGAATTGGAATGGGAGGCGCAGCTGCGGGGCACCACCACCGACGGCGTCAGGACGATGATGATCGACGACACGCCGTTGGGCCGGCTGGAACAGCCGGAGGACGTCGCACGAGCGGTGGCGTTCCTGCTGTCCGACGACGCCCGCTTCATCACCGGGGAGGCGCTGGCCGTCAACGGCGGCGCCTACATGGACTGAACACGGGCTGACTCGCCGAATCCATTGCTTGCCAACCCGAACAGAGAAAGGCACACCGTGACCACCACCTGGCTCGACGTGGTTTTCAACGTCAGAAAGCCCGTCATCGCCATGCTGCACCTGGCCGCCCTGCCCGGTGATCCTGGATACGACAGCGCGGGCGGCATCGCGGCCGTCGTCGCCCGGGCCCGAGAAGAACTCGACGCGCTGCAGTCCGGCGGCGTGGACGGCGTGATGGTCAGCAACGAGTTCAGCCTGCCGTATCTGACGAAGACCGAACCGATCACCGCGATCACGATGGCCAGGATCATCGGGGAACTGCTACCCGACCTCTCGGTGCCCTACGGCGTCAACGTGCTGTGGGACGGCCGGGCCTCGATCGACCTCGCTGTCGCCACCGGCGCGCAGTTCGTCAGGGAGATCTTCACCGGTGTGTACGCCAGCGACTTCGGCCTGTGGAACACCAATGTGGGTGAGATGGCCCGTCACCGGGTCCGCGTCGGCGGTGCGGGCGTGAAGCTGTTCTTCAACATCGTGCCAGAGTCGGCCACCTACCTCGCCGACCGCGACCTTGCCTCGATCACGCGAACCACCGTCTTCGCCACGCTGCCCGACGCGATCTGCGTGTCCGGCGCGACGGCTGGATCGCCGACGGATTCCGAAGCGCTGCGGGTGGTGAAGTCGGCGGCCGGTGAGGTGCCGGTGTTCGTCAACACCGGGGTTCGCGCCGAGAACGTCGCGGCGCAGCTCGAGATCGCCGATGGCGCCATCGTCGGTACGTACTTCAAGGCGGAAGGCGTCTTCGAGAACCGGGCGCAGCGATCGCGGGTCGAGGAGTTGATGGGCCAGGCACGGGCGTTCCGCGAACAACGGGCCTGATCGCCGGATATCGACAAGCCGCGTAGAGCGCAGCCGAACGACGTGGGGATGCACCTCCACCAGCCGATCGAACGTGTAGCTGTGCGATCGTCCAGCGCCACCTTTATGCCCATGTGGCGATCACCTCACACCGGCCGCGCTCCTGCCTGTTGGCCATGGGCGGCTGGGATGCACGAACCGGCCTTTCGCCGTCCGGCGGAGCGTAGGCTCGCGCCATAGCAAATTCACGGGGGTGAGTTATGAGTTCAATCAGCTTTGTCGTTCCGGTTTTGCCCGGCAAGGAGCAAGCGGACCGCGAATGGATGGACACGATGGCCGGTGCGCTGCGCGACGAATACCTGTCGGCGTGGAAGAAGGCAGGATTCACCCGGCACGCGGTTTGGCAACAACAGACCGCCGACGGGACCGTCGATGTCGTATACCTCGAGGCCGATGACATACCGGCCGCGATGCAAGACATCACTAGCTCGGACGAGCCGTTCCAGCGGTGGTTCCGGGAGCGGGTTCTCGACGTGCATGGCATCGACCTGACGTCGCAAGCGCCGCCTCAATCCGAACAGATCCACGACACCAGCTTCTAATCTGGCGTGGTGGCCACCTGGGACGACGTCGGGCGAATTGTCGGTGGGCTGCCCGATACCGCGGAGCCCTCACCGCGCAACTGGCGGGTGCGCAAGAAGCTGATCGCCTGGGAACGGCCGCTACGCAAGGCGGATTACGCTGCGCTCGGCGCCGACGCGCCCGACGGGGACATCCTCGGCGCCCGGGTCCCGGATGAGGGCGTCAAGTTCGCGCTCATCGCCGACGATCCCGGCGTGTACTTCACCACCCCGCATTTCGACGGCCACCCGGCGGTGCTGGTGCGCCTGGCCGAGATCGGCGTGCCTGAGCTCGGAGAACTGCTCACCGAGGCCTGGTTGGCGCAAGCCCCGAAGGCGCTCGCCAAGGCGTTCTTGCAGAACGACAGTTAGGAGCGCCCCGGCGGCGGATCATCGGTTGCATGGCTGCAACAGACCCAACGTTTTACCGCAGCCCGGGTGCCGCCGTCGCCGCAGCGCCCGAGCAGCTTGCTTACGTTGTCGCATTCGACCCGGCCGGCCAGGCGAAGGACGCGCTTGCCGTGGTGGACTGCGACTCCGGTTCGTCGTCGTACGGTCGGGTGGTCGGCTGGTCCGAGCTCCCGACGGCAGGCAACGAACTGCACCACTTCGGCTGGAACGCTTGCTCGAGCGCCCTGTGTCACGAGGGCCACGACGGCCACAACGGCCATGCGCCCGAACGGCGCTACCTTGTGATTCCCGGTATCCGGTCGTCGAACACCTATGTCCTCGACACCAAACCCGATCCGCGAAACCCGGTGTTGACACACACGATTGAGGCCGAAGAGCTCGCCGCCAAGGCTGGATACTCGCGGCCGCACACCGTGCACTGCGGGCCGGGCGGCATCTTCATGTCGTCATTGGGCGGCGCGAACGACGACGGTCCTGGTGGTGTTGCGCTGCTCGACCACGACACGTTCGAGGTGATCGGGCCGTGGGAGCGGGACCGCGGACCGCAGTACTTCGCCTACGACGTGTGGTGGCATCTCCGCGAGGACACGGTGGTCACTT
>JAVRPX010000427.1:0-13338 GCA_032161985.1 Mycobacterium sp. | reverse complement strand
CCCGCGACGCCGAGCACCAGCAGCACCGCACACCCGATGCCGAACTGCGCGTAGACCAGCGCGCGCATCGTCGACTGAACGTCGGACAGGTCAATCGCGACGGTGGTCAGCTCGCCGCGCAGCCCGCTCACACTCATCGCCCGCCACTTAACGTCCGAGTGGTCGATCGAGCCGACGGTGACCGGCACGGGTCCCACGTCGTTGTCGGCGGGCAGCGCGGGCTCGCCCGCGCGGTCGTTGACCGCCATCCAGATGCGTCCATCAGGATCGATGCCGCGCACGTAGAAGTCCGACGGCGGGCGAGCGGGATTGGGTCCCTCGATGGGCGGGGACGGCATACGGCGCGGGGCCTGCGCCCAGCTGCGGGAGGCGTCGAGCAGCTGCTCGTCGACGCGATTGGTCAGGTCGTGGCGCAGGATCGTGGTGACCGCGATACCGGACGCGAGCAGTCCACCGGCCACCAGCACAAGGGTGGCAGCGACCAGCGCGACCCTTAGGGGTACGCCTCGCCCGCGCAGTGCCGCCACACCCCTATTGTCGCGAATTGATCAGCGCTGTTCTTGGCTCTTCGCGCAAGCGCTCATCGCGGTTCACGCAGGACGTATCCGACGCCCCGCAAGGTGTGGAGCAGACGCTTTTCGCCGGTGTCGATCTTGCGGCGCAGGTACGACACGTAGGACTCGACGACGTTGACGTCGCCGCCGAAGTCGTAACGCCACACATGGTCGAGGATCTTGGGCTTCGACAGCACGGTGCCTGCGTTGATGATGAAGTACCGCAGCAGCGTGAACTCTGTCGGCGACAGCGAAACCGGCTCGCCTGCCTTCCAGACTTCGTGGGTGTCCTCGTCGAGTTCGATGTCGGCGAAGATGAGCCTGGCGTTGCGGGGTTCCTCGATGCCACGGCCCGTCCTGCGCAGGATCACCCGCAGTCGCGCGACGACCTCTTCCAGGGAAAACGGCTTGGTGACGTAGTCGTCGCCGCCGAGGGTCAAGCCGGCGATCTTGTCCTGCAGGGAGTCGCGGGCGGTCAGGAACAGCGCGGGCGCGTCGACGCCGTCGGCGCGCAGCCTGCGCAGCAGCCCGAACCCGTCCATGCCGGGCATCATCACGTCGAGGATGACGGCGTCAGGGCGGACTTCACGCGCCTTGTCCAGGGCGGCGGGCCCGCTGGACGCGGTGTGGACCTCGAATCCCTGGAACTTCAAGCTGACCGAAAGCAGCTCGACGATATTGGTCTCGTCGTCCACGACGAGGACCCTCGCCTCTGGGGTGTTCTCGGGTAATGCAGCCATCGCCATCCCGCTAATCTCCATGACTTCACTTGGAATCATGCTGCATGAAGCCTGTCAACTTCCTGTGAGTTTGATTGCAGGCGCTACGCAGAAGCACGGGGCGTGCCGAACGTACCCCCATACACTGAGCCACATGAACCTTGGCAAAACCCTGACAGACCTTGCCACCGCACCGTTTCGGGTCGGGCTCGCGGTCGCCGACGCAGGCCTGGGTATTGCCAACGATGCACTCGGGATGGCGCAGCGGACACTCGGCGAGGCGAATTCGGCGGCCAGGTCCGGGTCGGGGTCGTTCGCGCACATGCTGGGCCTCGACGACGCGGTCGAGCGGGCGAACCGGCTGGCCAAGCTGATGGACGACGACGCGCCCCTCGGACGGGCGTTAGCACCCAACGGGCCGGTCGACCGGCTGCTGCGGCCCGGCGGGCTCGTCGATCAACTGACCGCCGAGGGCGGCCTGCTGGACCGGCTGACCGCTGAGAACGGCCCAGTCTCGCGGGTGCTGGCCCCCGATGGACTGGTCGACCAGGTGACCTCCGAAGGCGGATTGATGGACCGGATGACGACCGACGACGGTGCGCTGTCGCGGGTCATCGCCCCGGGTGGGCTGGCCGATCAGCTGCTCGCCAACGACGGCCTGATCGAGCGAGTGCTCCGCGAGGACGGTGTGGCCGACCGCCTGCTGGCCGAGGGTGGACTGCTCGACACCCTGACCGCGGAGGACGGACCGTTGCTGAAGCTCGCCGACGTCGCCGATACGCTCAACCGCCTGGCGCCCGGGCTGGAGGCGCTGGCGCCAACGATCGATGCGCTGCACGACGCAGTCGTCACGCTGAGCCAGGTGGTCAACCCGCTGAGCAATATCGCCGGTCGGATTCCGCTACCGGGCCGGCGGCCGAGGAGCCGTTCATCCTCGCGGACCGTGACGTCGCAGCGCGTCATCGACGCCGACAACTGACCCGATAAACTCAGGGCCCGCAGGCCTCCTTAGCTCAGTGGTAGAGCACCCGCCTTGTAAGCGGGAGCGCGTCGGTTCAATCCCGACAGGGGGCTCAAAACGAGCCGGCTCAAGTCCGGCGGCTGGTTGTCGGTAGCAGATCGTAGCGTCGCACCCGCGAGACAGTGTCGCGGGTGTGGTTCTCCACTCTCGAAGCGCAGCCAGAAGGTCTATTGCGGTAATGCATGTCAGGCGTCGGTCCGGCGCGATATCAGTACGAAACGTTGGCTCGAATCCGGCGAAGCGCGGCTCGATGGCCATGACGGTCATTACATTCGGCAATATCTCGCCGACACTCAGTCGGGCTGCTGCGCGATCTGTGGCCGAGCCAGCACGTGGCTGGGCGTGCCCCTTGCATTGGTGTTGGACCACATAGATGGGAACCCGACGAACAATCGACGGGAAAACCTCCGGCTGATCTGTCCGAACTGTGATTCACAGCTACCGACCTATAAGAGTCGGAACCGTGGCAACGGGCGCCACTACCGCCGGAAGCGATACGCCGACGGCCAATAAGGAGCTCAAGGTTTAGCGGCGGTGCAACTGGCCGGAGTTGTACATCCTCCATAGCGTCACCTTCGTTTCCAGCGGCAGCTTCGTCCAAGCCTCAGGTGTGACGTTCATTTCGGGCGGCAGACTTGTTTCCGTCGGCAGCTTGTCGATGATCTGACGGTCCAACGTTGCGTCGGCAGCCGAGTCGACGAACTCCTGAATGCACCGCTGCGAATTGCGCCAGCCACGCACCTCGGTTCCGTTGCGCTCGATCACGATCGTCCACGGCGCGCCAAACCACTTAGCGATGAACCAGATGGGCGAGAACACCACGAACTGCAGCGAGTTGATGACGATTCCGCCCATTAAAGCCTTCGTACCCCGAGTCTTCCATTGCATTCCAGTACAGGTACCCCCACACGGCGATACACCGACCAGCGCACACCATATGCGTCGGTGACTCGTGCCATGGCGCCTCACTTCTTCGCGACATCAAACTGTTGCCACAAAGATTGTGGGCGTCCAGGGTCTACCGATCCCAGCTTTGCGCCTAGCGCTGCAGCTCAACATGGTTCGACCCACGCCATCGCGTTAGGGTGAATCATGTCCGCAGATGTTCCGGTGACCGTGCTAAGCGAAGACGAGAGCTGGAGCTTGCTATCAAACGTGTCGCTAGGCCGGTTAGTCACGATCCTGGGCGGGCAGCCCGAAATCTTCCCGGTCAACTTCGTCACTCAACGCCGGACGGTGCTATTCCGAACTGCCCAGGGCACCAAGCTGTTCAGCGCTGTCATGAGCGGCGGAGTAGCTTTCGAGGCCGACGACCACACTGTCGCCGAGGGGTGGAGCGTGATTGTCAAGGGCAGGGCGCGGGTGCTGTCGGCCAACGCCGAGATCCTAGAGGCCCAGGAAGCGCCGTTGCTGCCGTGGACCGCAACGTTGAAGCCTCTTTACGTACGGGTGATCGCCTTGGAAATCACCGGCAGGCGGTTCAAGTTCGGTCCCGAGCCGGATCGCGAATCCACCTGAAATTCGAAATCCCATTTCTGAAAGCGAGTTCGGTTTCTGAATGCGAGTTTCGGTCAGACGTCGAACTGGAGCATTCGGTGCCAAGTGCCCACTGGGCAGTGCCGAAGCCGGGCTGAGCGAACTGACCTGAGGATCGTCCCGGCCGTTCCCGGCCAATTTCGCAGTGGGTCCGCAGCAGGGTCTCGCCTGGAACCAGCAGGGCGACGTCTTGACCAGCGCTACTATCCCTTCACTATGTCGGACAGCACTGAGCCGGCGGCGGAGCAGCCGCATCCGTCGACAGCAAAGCGACGGCCGGCCCATTCAGGTGGCGCGTCTCAGCGGTTAGATCAGCGGATGCTATCGCGCTGGGCCCCGCCCGCCGCGGTGCTGATCGCGGTGGTCGCGTTGGCGGTTGCGGTGTGGGCTCTGCTGCGCCCGCCGGCTAATAGCCCCGCATCGCCAACTGCGGAACAGATCGCCGATGCCAAGGGGCGTGCATGCGTCGCCTACACCACGGTGCGCACCGCGGTGGCGCTGCAAACCCACGCCGAACCCGGCACTGATCCGGTCGCGGCGCAGGCGCAGGCGGCCAACGCCCGCTTGGCTATGTCCGTGGGCGGCGACTATCTATTGGGCCATCTGGATCCGGCTGTTCCGCCGCAACTGGCGGACGTGATGCGGTCGTTCGCGGCGGATCTACAAGACCTCACGATCAATGCGTTGACCGGGGTGGGCGAAATCGACCCCGCCCAAGTCGCGCGGCTGCATGACGTTGAGGCGAAGAGCGCGAAGATCGTCGAGCTGTGTAAATGAGGTCCGCTGTTATCGAGTCCACGTTGCTGGCTGCTCGGTCGCCAGGCCGCCCGGACTAACCGGTCTCGCCACTGCTGGTGCCAGGTCCCCCAGCCGGTGGGTTGTCGCCGGCGGTGGTGCCAGGTGCCCCGGTCGGTGGGTTGTTGCCGGCGGTGGTGCCGGTAAAGCCGGCGATCACGTTATTGAACATGTCGCGGAGGGGGTTGCCGTTGACGCCAGGTATCCCACCGGTCTTCGGGGTGCTGCGGAGGGGGGTGCCGTTGACGCCAGGTATCCCCGGCTTCGGCGTGGTGGTGGTATCGATGCGAGATGTCCCGGTCTTCGGGGTGTCGTCGATGGGGCCCGCCGGTGGCGGGTCGCTGACGAGGGGGGCGGGCTCGGCCGCAGGTGGTGGGTCGCTGGCGAGGGCGGTGGTGAAGGTCCCGGGTGGCGGCGGGTCACTGGCCTCGAAGGGGGTGCCGGCGGCGGAGAGGTTCGGTGCCATGGAGAAGCTGATGCCGGGGTCGCCGGCGCTGATGGCTGGGAGGAAGTTGAAGTCAAAGGTTTGAGAGCCGATTTGGGTGGTCGTTTGCAGGCCCCCGACCCAATTAAAGGTGCCAAAGCCGACGCCGTACCCGCGGTCGGTCACAAAACCGGTGCTGCCGGTGTTGGAGAAGACTCCGGGTATCCCAGCTGTCCACCGACCGATGTCGACGGCGGCGATATTGTCTAGCTGGCCATCGGGGAGGACGGTGCCGTTTGCTGGTTGGGTGAAGCTCATGGCTTTGAGGACGTTGAGGTCAAAAACTAAAGGGCCGAGTTGGTTGGCGGTTTGCAGGGTGCCGGCGGCATCAGCGATGCCGCCGTTGCCGCCGCCGAAGGTGTTGTTGGCTGTCCAGCCCACATTGCCGGTGCTGCCGCCCAGGCCGGCCAGCCCGACCACCCACGCGCTGTTGTCACCGGCGTTGAAGACTGGCTGGCTACCGGTGGGGTTGGTGTCGCTTGGTGTCTGGCTGAGGCTGATGGTTTTGAGGTTGCTGAGGTCAAAGGTAAAAGGACCGAGTTGGTTCGCGGTTTGCAGGGTACTGGCCGCGTAAGCAATGGCGGAGTCGCCGCCGTCGAAGAAGGTGTTGCCACCTGTCCAGCCGAGGCTGCCAGTGCTGCCGCCCAGCCCGGCTAGCCCGACCATCCACGGGATGTCACCGGCATTGATGTTGATCGAGGCAGCGGAACTTATCTCCGGGATGGTGCGTGTTTCGGGGATAGCGGTGAGCGCCCCAGGGGATACGAACAGCAACACCGCAGCGATGGATGCAATTAACGTGCTAGCAGATAAGTACACGTATTTCGTCATCAATCCCCCTGGACAAACTGTTGGGATACCTACCGTGGGGAAAATGCTATCTCGCCTCACCCGAGAAAAAAAGCATTCCAGCAAAATAACCAACAATTTTTTTTCAGTTTGCTGGGCTCCCCACGCGGCTGCAAGCCTACGAAATGACGTTTAGAACTCGCGAACAGCCCGAAGTGCCGTGCCGCTGTCACGCGCGATCAAGATTGCGGGTCGGGTTAAGCCGTGGCCAACATGCGCGCTCGTGCCCGTGAATTGCCCACAATTTGCTCGACGGACTTCCGCTGCTAGGAGGGGTTTTCGCCACCGTCCGTCACTGCCATCTACCATGCAGATCTGGGCGACAAAGCAGATGCCGATTACCGCGCCCCACACGTTGTTGGCGCAGGCGCGTCGATGAAGCGATTACTCATCCACACTCTCACCCGCTCGTCGGGGGCCAGGTCATGCCCGGCCCCAGGAACCTCTATTAAAGCGATCTGCCCGCCTAGCCGGCAGCTACGATCGACAGCAGCGGAAATCCACTCCGGGAAGACTTTCGGGTCGCGCGTCCCACTCATCACCAGCATTGGCGCCGACAGCTTCGCCTTGGGCAGGGCCAAGCTCCGAAGTGATTTCGCGAATGCATCCCGGTCGGAGCTGTCAGTCGGTTTCACATCTGCCGGGAGGACAGTCCCGAACCGTTGGGCGGCCTCGCCACAGCCGATCAATATGTCTTGAGCTGCCGCGGCGCTGCCGTGCAACAGATGGTCGACCGCTACCGTCGGGGCTGATCGTTGTGTACCGACAATGATGAGCGGCATGAGCGTGAGCTGCTCTGGCGTCAAAGTCTGTTGGTAAGCCAAATCCGCCAAACCGCTCAGGTCTGCCGCGGGGGCGAGGGCAACGCTGCCGACCAGATCAAGCCCGCCGCCGTAGAAGGAATTCAATTCGTTCGCGGCCCAGGCGGCCTGGCCGCCCTGGGAATTTCCAACCGCTACCCATCGCGTCGAAATGTCCGGGTACAGCGCGCGCAGCGCACGGACCGCGTCAATGACGTTGAAGGCCGCCGTCTTTGGTTCGAGCAACGGATGGAGGCCGGGGCCGCCCAAACCCTCGTAGTCGGTGAACGCGACAGCGTAGCCCGCAGACAGCAACCAAAAAATCACGCCGACGTATCCACGCAGATCCGGCGCCGCAGAAGGAGCGCATTCGGTTGTCAGGCCTGTCGTCCCGTGTGCGAACGATGCGACTGGCCACCCCCCCGACGGTGGGGTCCCCTTAGGAATGAAGAAGGTTCCGGACACCTCCGTTGCGGCACCCGTGAGACCGGAGACGGATCTATATGCAGCGCGCTTCCCCTGGCCCATATAAGCGGCCAGGTCCGGCTGTAAATCCGTCAGCGGATCCTCGCTTACCAGGGTCCCTTTTGCGTCCCAGACCGCCGAGTTCGACCTGATCCAGTCGGGGCTGGGTTCCGGAGTGATCTCGTCCGCTCTCGATTCGCCGGCACGGCCGACGGTCGCCTGCTGCGCAGCGGTATGGTCGCTGCTCCGCGTCACCCGACTGTGCGCCCAGGCCATCAAGGATGCAACCGAGGCGACAAGCACGAGAATCAATAGCGTCTGCGCAAAGGTCCTCATTGGGCCTTTGTGCGGCGCACGGTCGCTACTATGCATGGCAGCCTCCCCCGAGGGCGGATCGCAGCTTAGCGGGTGAATTCCCTTGTGGAAGATACGCTTAGCCGACCTCGGGGTCCAATTGGCCGCGTCCAACCAACCAATGTTGGCGGTTCGATTCGATTAATGGCTACCTCGCCAACGCAGTCGCTGAGTTCGGCTGCCACTATTTGGAGCTGAACGCACGCTTGGCGATTTTGCTGCTGTGGAGGAAGTCGTTGCGTATCTTTGCGAGGTCACCGAGGAATGGGAGGACGGTGGCAGACCTCATCGATTCAACATCCTGGAAACCCCGTGATCGGCGTGGTCACCAACCGCGCCAACGAGAAGTACGCCTCAGGAAGGTTTCACGCCTAGCGATGCTTGCTGCAGCCCTCAACACAGCTTCACCAGGGCGAACGTCATGAACGTTCTCCAAGTGCTAACGCTTGTGACGCCGGATGGAGCCTACGGTGGCCCCGCACGCGTCGCGTTCAACCAGGCGAGTGAGATTCGTGCCCAGGGTCACTCGGTGACGATTGCGGGTGGTTGCCGCGGCTACCGCCGGCCTCCCGACACCCTGTACGGCACGTCGGTACAACTGTTCAGAGCTCGGCGCATTGTTCCTTTCACAGGTGCCGCGGGCATCGCTGCACCGTCGGCGATTTACTGGATTTTCAAGAATCGCCGAAACATCGATGTAGTGCACGTGCACTTGGGCAGGGACCTGGTGTCGATGCCGGCAGCGTTTTTGGCGCTGCGTCTCAAGAAACGCCTGATCGTCCAAACCCACGGAATGATCATCAAATCCAGGCACCCGATCGCACCTGCGCTCGACCGGTTCTTCACCCGGCCGATTCTGCGGCGCGCCGACGTGGTCCTCTATCTAACAGCAAGAGAGCGGGATGACCTGTTAGAGGTCGAAGCCGATATTGCCGCGCAGGCGTTGCCGAACGGGGTCCCGCCGTCCCCTCCGCTTGCCACTCCAAGTGACGGTGTGGTGGAAGTTCTGTACTTGGCTCGGCTGCATGAACGCAAGCGGCCGGCGCTGTTCGTTGAGACCGCTCGAGAGATCTTGACCGAAGGGATCGACGCGCGATTCACGCTCGTCGGGCCTGACGAGGGTGAAGGGTCCAAGGTTCGCGATGCGATTAGTCGCGGCGACGACTTCGCGAAGTCCATTAAGTGGGAAGGTTCGCTTCCGCCGGAAGAGACGGCCGACAGAATGGCGCAGGCTTCGATCTATGTACTGCCCTCAGTGGACGAGCCGTTTTCCATGTCAGTGCTGGAGGCGATGGCAATCGGCTTGCCGGTCGTGATTACGGAGAGCTGCGGCCTTGCTGACACCGTGCGCGCGAGCGGCTGCGGGATCGTCGTTGACCACAGCCAGAAATCCCTCACCGGCGCTGTGCGACGGTTGATCGAGGATTCCGCGCTGCGGGAGGAGATGGGCGACGCCGGGCGCAAGACCGCGCGGGAAAACTTCAGCATGGACGCCATCGGCCGTACCCTGCTGACGGCCTACGGCCTCTAGGCCGCATCAGCGGAACTTCCTGCGACACAACGCAGATCAGCCGCGCAGATCGGTCCACGGCCTAGATCTAGCCGATCTAGACCCGGCTCACGGCGAAGGTTGCGGCCTCGTTGGTCATCCCATTCGTGGCGTACATGGCGTGCCCGAAGCTGGGTCCTCCCACCGGGGCGCCATTGCAAATCGTGTCGTCCGGAATGCACAAGTCGAGGGTCTTGGCCGTGTACAGCGGCCCGATCACGACCGGCGGCGCGCCGGCATCGCCCAGCCACTGTTCCGACGGTTTCCCGAACAAGGTGACGGCGGCGACGTGGTTAGCCACCTCGGGCGGCATTGGGTCGGGAATGAACGGCCGGAATTCGGCAGGTATTCCGTCCGGTATGACGGCCGAGGTCACATAACCGGCCACGACCGCGCCTTGGGAGTAGCCGCCCAGCACCATCTTGGTGTTGGGGCAGTTCGCCGCCATGGATTCGACATGATTGCTCGCGTCCCTGATCCCGTCGACGACGGTTCGAGCGAACTCGATGCGGTCGCCGAAATTACTGGAGGCGGCGTAGTTGACCGGATACACGTCGACCGATTTCCCGCCGGCCTGCGCGCGCAGCGCGTCGACGAACGCCTGTCCGACCCCGCCAACCCCGGGTGGCTCGGCGGTACCCCGGGCAAACACCACCTCGACGTCGGGGCATGGCTGAGCAGACGCGGACGGGATGGGTGCGAAAAATAGCGTCGCCCCAGCCGCCACCACCAGGGCACCAACGTAGCGAGCGATTCGGCAAGCGATCATTAGTGAACTCCTACAGACAGATGTCGACGTGACGCTGCCAGTTGATCATGTACCCCGAGGTTTGCCAGCCAAACGCTCGAGCGAGATGCTCCCTCTGATGGCCGAGTCTAGGGGGGCCGGCGACCGCGGTTTGGATGCTCAACGACCGAAGCGTCTGATAGAGCTAAGGCCATGGCTGAAGCCGGATTCTGGGTTGCGTGGGGCCTACCGACGCAAGGGCGCGAAAGGCAAGCACTCAACCTGCTCAACGAGAGCAGGGTCTACTTGGCCCGTCTGGCACAAGACGGGCAGATCGAACGCTTCGATATTGCGATCCTCAAGCCGCAGACCACCGAGCTCGGCGGCTTCATTCTGATCCAGGGCACCCAGGAGCAGATCGATTCGCTTCGCCGGGATAACGACTTCCAGCGGTGGGTCACCCAGGTCCAGCTGGTCGCCGACCGGGTGGGGATCGTGGACGCCTGGGTCAACCAAGGGCTCGACGAAGCGACAGACCTCTACGAGCAGGCGCTGCGAAAGGCCGGCCTGACCCCCTAACTGCAGATTGCTCATTGCGCAGACGGCCGGCTAAAACCCCCACAAGATCAGAACCACAGCGACGGCTGTTGTTCTTGAGGCGTTTGTCCCTTTTGCTGTGCGCCTGCGAGTGGAGCGCTTTAATAGCGCTTATTACAGATTGACGGGGGAGGAAGCTTCATGGAGGCGCAATCATGGGAGCCGCATCTTATATCGGTCGGGTCGGTGGCCTAGCCGTCGCGTTGGGGGTTGGGACGGCGGTCGCAACGGGTCATGGCGTCGCGGCGGCCGACGACACCGACAATCCGGCCCCTGGGAATCCGCCGACGTCTGATACGTCGCCAGTCAGCGGATCGACGGGCACCAAGTCGACGCCGACCCCGGCGACAGGAACAAGGCCCACCAAACCTCCCTCGACACCTCCCCCGACACGGCCCTCCACGAAACCACCGATCACCCCGGCGACGACCGAGCAGGAAAAGGCCACCACATCGTCGAGTGCGACCACGACCACGGTCGACCGTGGCGTTGTGGTCAGCGCCGAGACCGATACGGATACGGCGAGCACCACCCAGCCGACAGAGACTCTTGAAGAACCGGAACCGACCGCCGCACCGACGGAGGTGGCGGCGCCGACGAAGACCCCTACTCCGCAGCCGACGCAGACACCCGAGGCCGAAGAGCCCACCCAATCCCCCGACGCCCAAGAAGTCCCGACTCCGGATCCTTCCAAGTCGAACAACCGCAGCAGCGAACCGAGTTCGGTGACCGCCCTGGGCACCTCCGTATCCGTCCGCACCGTTGAATCGTTCACAGACCCGGCCGCGACGGTTCAGTCGGCCGACCCTGTTGCCGTGTTCGTCGATGCGCGTGCCCTTGCCGCCGCATCGCCGAGGATGGTGTCGCCGATGATGGCGGCGCAGTTCTCCGCGGTTGAGACGCCGCAACCGACGGTCGCCGCGGCGCCGCAGAATCCGCTGGCAACCGTGACCAACCTGGTGTCGAGCGTCATCAAGTGGGTACTGAACCCGTTGGCAGGCACCGCCCCGACAACGCCCGCCCAGCCCCCGCTGATATGGGGCCTTCTCGCCTTCGCCCGGCGCGAGTTCGAGAACTTCTTCGCTGCCCTTGGCGGCCAATCGACGGAGAACACCGCCGCCACGCAGACGTCCAGCCTCGCGCTGGCCTCCGCCGACATGACCAGCTTCGCGCTCGCCGCAGCCGCTGCGCCGACACCGCCAAGGGTGACGCCGGGATTCCCACTTCCGGGTGCACAGCTGAGCCCGTCGACACAGTTCGTCAACTGGGTGACCGGCAACTACTACAGCCTGCAGCCCGCCATAGATCCCTTGGATTGGCCCAACACGTTGAGCCGCTACTCCGTGTACGGCACGGACGTCGGGACCATGTGGGACAACGGCATTCCCGACGACCCGCGCACGCCGATCAATGAGCACCAGGTGCTCATTGCCGTCGGCGACACGTTCGGCGGCCCAAACTCGGTGGGATGGCGGCCCAACACCATCTTCCGCAGCTCAGATACGGACCTCACCAATGGGATGTTGATCCCGGCCGGCCAATGGTTCAACGGAAACATGTTCGGCGGAGCACCGTTGGGCCCGAATTCGACCACCGCGCGACAGAGCATCTTCCCCGACGGCCTGCCCGCGGGGGTGGCCCTCATCCCGACGGCAGGCATCTCCCTGCCCACCCCGGGCACCACGTTCGGGGCGACCCAGTACCTCAGCTTCATGTCGGTGACGCAGTGGGGCGCGCCCGGCTCATGGACGACGAACTATTCCGCGATCGCCTACTCGACGGACAACGGCGAGAACTGGAAAGTCGCGCCGACGTCCGTGCGCTACAACCAGCCCTGGACGGGGAATCAGAACTTCCAGCAGTCGGCGTTCGTCCGCCCCGGCGACGGTTACGTCTACATGTATGGCACGCCGAACGGGCGGCAAGGCGCCGCCTACGTGTCCCGCGTCCTGGAGAAGGACATCCTGGACGTGACCAAGTTCGAGTACTACAGAAAGGCCCAATCAGCGACGACGCCCGCGGGATGGGTCCGGAATAATCCCGCAGCGGCCACCCCGGTCTTCGGGCAAGAGGGAGGGGCCTGCGGTGTCGCGAGCGCGGGCAACACCGTCAGCGAGATGTCCGTTCAATACAACAAACAACTCAAGAAGTACGTGGTGCTCTACGGCGACCAGAACAACAACATCGTGATGCGCACATCGGATACGCCGCAGGGAACGTGGTCGGCGGCGAAGGTTGTGATGGCGCAGCAGAACGGCGGCATCTACGCGCCGATGATGCACCCCTGGTCGCCGTCCACGATGGGCACCGGCACCGATCTGTACTGGAACCTGTCACTGTGGTCTCAATACAACGTGATGCTGATGCGCACTGATCTATCGAAGGTGTAAGCGCGTGCGAGGGACGGCCACGGTGGTCGCGTTGCTGAGCGGCGCGCTGTTCTCGATGCCGGCGGTGGCAGCCGCTGATCCCGTTGCCCCGCAGCCGAATACACCTTGTTCATCGAACCTGTCCGACGTGATGACCTGGCTCCCAGATGCCACGATGCCGTTGGTGTGTGTCAACCAGGCAGACGGATACCAATGGCAGACCGTCACGGTCCCCCAACCCCCCAACGACAGGTGGTTGAGTTTCGGCCCGCCGATGACGCTGCACGGAGAGGGCCTGCGCAACCCCAGCGTCAAGTCGGGTGACTGGACTGCGACACCCCAGGACGCGACCAGCCGGTGCCGCGCGGAGCAACAAGCGGTCGTCAGCCCGGGCGTCGTCGGTCCGCCGCAGACATCCGAAGGAAAGGCAGGGCAACCGCTTTCCCTTCAAGTGGTGCCGCGGCTGTTCGCCATCCAGATGAGCGGTTACTGCCTGTGGGTTCGCAACTAGTCCGTGAA
>JAVRPX010000426.1:0-3907 GCA_032161985.1 Mycobacterium sp. | reverse complement strand
ACCCGCCTGAAGTGGTTGCCTCCCAACCTGATTCGGATGCGGAGCTGGCTAAGCTCGAGGACCGCTGGCGGCGCGCGGTCGCGGATCTGGACAATTTACGCAAGCGGTATGCCCGCGAACTCGACCGTGAACGACAGGCCGAAGGCTCCAGGGTGGCCGGCGCGTGGCTGCCCATCGTGGACAACCTGGAGCGGGCGATCAGTCATGCCGGTGAGCAGTCCGACGCGGTCCTTGAGGGTGTGCGCAGCATTCTCGAACAGGCGCTGGGGGTTCTCGAGGCGCTGGGTTATCCGCGCGACGCGCAGGCCGGGGTGCCTTTCGACCCGCAGCGCCATGAGGTGGTCGGTGTGGTCGAGCAGCCCGACAGCGCGCCCGGGACGGTCGTGGAGGTATTGCGACCGGGCTACGGGCAGGGCAGCAGGCTGCTTCGGCCGGCGGCCGTGGTGGTCTCCCGACGCGGGGAGTGAGGCTTTGTGGCCCGCGACTACTACGAAGTCCTGGGGGTGTCGCGGGACGCCACCGCCGATCAGATTCAGCAGGCGTTTCGCACGCTGGCCCGCAAGCATCACCCCGATGTCAACAAGGATCCGGGCGCTGAGGATCGGTTCAAGGAGATCAACGAGGCCTATCAGGTGTTGTCGGACCCCGATACCCGCAAGCGCTACGACCGATTCGGCGAAGACTTCCGGAAGGTGCCCGAGGATTGGGAAGAGCGGGTGGGCGCCGGCGCCGGTGTCGGTGGCTTTGGTGGCGGCTTCCGCGGCGCAGGGCCCTCCGGCGCGCGGGTGCGTTACGGTCAGGGCTTCGGCGGCGCCGGCGGCATCAACATCGACGACCTTTTCGGCGATATGTTCGGCGGCGGTGGCGGATTCGGGCCGATTCCGGGCGCCGACCAGGAAGCGGTGCTGGAGCTCACGGTCGAGGAGGCCTACCGGGGCGGCAAACGGCAGATTTCCCTGGATGGCCGCAACTATCAGGTCAACATTCCCGCCGGTGTCATCGACGGTCAGCGGATCCGGCTGGCCGGAGAGGGCGGGCGGGGCAGCGGCGACGGAGCGCCCGGAGATCTCTACCTGGTGGTGCGCATCAAGCCGCATCGGCGGTTTCGGCTCGACGGCCGCGATATCACCGTCGATCTGCCGGTGTCGCCGTGGGAGGCGGTGCTGGGGACCACTGTCGCTGTTCGAACTCCGGGCGGGGAAGCCAAGGTGAAGGTGCCGCCGGGCTCCTCGACGGGTCGGCGGTTGCGGCTGCGCGGTGAAGGCATGCCCAACCCGCGCGGTGCCGCCGGCGACCTCTACGCAGAAATCAAGGTGATGGTGCCGCCTAAACCCACTGCGCGGGAACGTGAACTGTTCGAGCAGCTGGCCGCGGAGTCCACATTCGATCCCAGGAGGTCACGATGACCGCCTCACGCTATGTGTTGGCGCGGCGGCCCGCAATGGGGCTCGACGTCTTCGCGACACGCTGCGGGTTGCATCCCGACATGGTGCGCCGGCTGGTGGCACTCGGCCTGGTGGCTTGTCGACAGGATGCCCGCGGCGATCTCTGGTTCCAACCGTCGGCGCGGGCGGCCGTGGCCCGCATCCAGCGGCTGCGGACCGGTTTGGGGCTCAATTACGCGGCGATCGGGCTGGTGCTTGATCTGCTGGACCGCATCCAAGAGCTGGAATCGGCTTCTCGCCGAAGGAGGACATCACCGTGGACATCAACAAGCTGACGCAGAAGTCGCAGGAGGCGTTGGCCCAAGCGCAGAGCATCGCGACCCGGATGGGCCACACCGAGGTCGACGGCGAGCATCTGTTGATGGCGCTGCTCGATCAGCCCGAGGGTCTGGTACCGCGGCTGCTGGATCAGGCGGGCGCCGACACCGCGGCCCTGCGCGCCGACCTGGACCGGGAGTTGAATCGCCGGCCCAAGGTCAGCGGGCCGGGCGCCGCGCCGGGTCAGGTGTCTGTCACCCAGCGCCTGGCCAAGGTGTTGGAGGCCGCCGAGCGGGAAGCCAAGCGGCTCAAGGACGACTACGTGTCGGTGGAGCACCTGGTGATCGCCCTGGCCGAAGAGGGTACGTCGACCGCGGCCGGCAGGATCTTGGCCTCCCACGGTGTGACTCGGGACTCGTTCCTGAGCGCGCTGACCACGGTGCGGGGCAATCAGCGGGTCACTTCCGCGACGCCCGAGGGTTCCTATGAGGCGTTGGAGAAGTACGGCCGCGACCTGGTCGCCGAGGCCCGCGCGGGCAAGCTGGACCCGGTGATCGGCCGCGACGCCGAGATCCGCAGGGTGGTTCAGATCCTGAGCCGCAAGACCAAGAACAACCCGGTGCTGATCGGGGATCCCGGCGTGGGCAAGACGGCGATCGTCGAGGGGTTGGCCCAGCGCATCGTGCGCGGTGATGTCCCCGAAGGCTTGCGCGACAAGACGATCTTCTCCCTGGACATGGGTTCGCTGGTGGCCGGTGCGAAATATCGCGGCGAGTTCGAGGAGCGGCTGCAGGCGGTGCTGTCGGAGGTCAAGGCCGGCGAGGGCCGAATCCTGCTGTTCGTCGACGAGTTGCACACCGTGGTCGGCGCGGGCGCGGTCGAGGGGTCGCTGGACGCGGGGAACATGCTCAAGCCGATGCTGGCCCGCGGCGAGTTGCACATGATCGGCGCCACCACGCTGGACGAATACCGCAAGCACATCGAGAACGACGCCGCGTTGGAGCGCCGGTTTCAGACCGTGCTGGTCGATGAACCCGACGTCGAGGACACCATCTCGATCCTGCGCGGGCTGCGTGAGCGCCTCGAAGTGTTTCACGGCGTGCGGATTCACGATGGGGCGCTGGTGGCCGCGGCCACCCTGTCGCACCGCTACATCACCGACCGGTTCCTGCCCGATAAGGCCATCGACCTGGTGGACGAGGCCTGCGCGCGGCTGCGCACCGAAATCGACTCGATGCCCGCGGAGTTGGACGAGGTCACCCGCCGCGTGACGCGGCTGGAGATCGAAGAGGCCGCACTGGCCAAGGAAACCGACGCGGCCAGCAAGTTGCGCCTGCAGGAGCTGCGCAAAGAATTGGCCGACCTGCGCGCAGAAGCCGACGCCCGCCACGCCCAGTGGGACGCCGAACGGCAGGCGATCAAGCGGGTGCAGGAACTGCGCGGGCAACTCGAGCAGCTGCGGCACCAGGCCGAGGAAGCCGAACGCAACTACGACCTCAACCGGGCCGCCGAACTGCGCTACGGCCAAATCACCGAACTGGAACGCAAACTGGCCGCCGCCGAGGAGCAGCTGCAGTCCAAGCAGGGCCAAAAGCCGTTGCTGCGCGAAGTCGTCACCGAGGACGAGATCGCCGAAATCGTGGCCGCGTGGACCGGCATCCCGGTCGCGCGGCTACAGGAGGGTGAACGCGAAAAGCTGCTGCGCCTCGACGAAATCCTGCACGAGCGGGTGATCGGCCAGCACGAGGCCGTCCAGCTGGTCGCCGACGCGGTGATCCGGGCCCGCTCCGGAATCCGCGACCCGCGCCGCCCGATCGGCTCGTTCATCTTCCTGGGACCCACCGGGGTCGGTAAGACCGAACTCGCGAAAACCCTTGCCGCTGCGCTGTTTGACAGCGAAGACAACATGGTCCGTTTAGACATGAGCGAATACCAGGAGCGACACACCGTCAGCCGGCTGGTCGGCGCCCCACCGGGATACGTCGGCTACGACGAGGGCGGCCAGCTCACCGAAGCGGTGCGCCGCAAGCCCTACTCGGTGGTGCTGTTCGACGAGATCGAAAAGGCGCACACCGACGTGTTCAACACGCTGCTGCAGGTGCTCGACGACGGCCGGCTCACCGACGCGCAGGGCAGGCAGGTCGACTTCCGCAACACCGTGGTCATCATGACCTCCAACATCGGCTCGCACTACCTGCTCGACG
>JAVRPX010000425.1:0-3105 GCA_032161985.1 Mycobacterium sp. | reverse complement strand
TTCATGCCGATGCAGACCGTGGTGAGGTCGGGCCGCATCACCAGTGCCTCGGGGAGTTGGTCGTCGACGACATCGCGGATCCGCCTGCCGCGCACAGCGAGGTTGGCATACGCGAGCCCCGGATAGTGCTCGTCGATCATCACGGCCAACCGGTCGGCGAATCCCATCAGGCCGACGGTGTCGTCGCCGTCCCAGAGTCCCTCGGTCTGGCTGTCGCCCATCGCGACATATCGGGAGTACCCGGACACAACGCGACTCTAGCGGCGAAGCGCGGCTTCTACCTGCGACGCTCCGGCGTTCGCCGCCAATTCGCGGTGCCGTTCGGTCACGTCGGCCCCGCCGGCACGCAGGATGTCGATGACGTCGGCGACGTCGTCGGCGCGGTATCCCGCGGACTGCACCCCGACCGGCCACCAGGACAGCAGCGCGTCGAGGCCACGGCGGGGGTCGGCACCGAGTTCGACCATCGCGGCCACCGTCGCAGGCAGAATCCGGCACGCTGCATGTTCGATGGGTTGGGCGCCGCTCGGCATCGCGGCGTCGATCGCGGCTCCGGCGTGCACGAGCGCGCGGACCATCTGCGGGTTGACGTTGTCGCCGTTGCCGTCGACGAGATGTAATGGCGTCGCGCCGTCGGAGTCTCTCAGGTTGGGGGGGTTCCCTTGCCAAGGGCGTGGGCGAGTCCCACCGTGCGGCCGAGCCGGACGATCTCGTGCAGGATCGTCGTGAACCGGTCACCTCTGGCCGACAGCTCGATGCGGCGGCCTGCGTCGGCGCCTGCGTCGATCAGGGCTACGACGATGCCTGCGGACAGCGAGCGCACCCCGTACCAAAGTGGTGACGCGCCACAGGGATCGACGGGGTCGGGCTCGGCACCCCACGCCAGCAGCTCGATCACTTCTGTGCTTCCGCTGCGGGCTTGGTCGAAGAGGTCGAGCACGTTGTCGGACAATGGCGTCGTCCACGCAGGCGGGTCGACGCCGAGCGCGTCGAGCACCATCAGCGTGCCTTCGCGTTTGTCGCCAAGGTCGTACCACGGCCACGGTCCCTCGCCCTCGACGAAATCGGCCACCGCGATGCGGGATTCTTCGGTGATCGTCCTGCCGTAGTCGTCGTAGGACGACCAGAACACCAGATTGTCACCGTCGCGCGACACGACGACGCTCGCCGGGCCCTCCTGATAGCGCGCCAGTTCGATCACGGCTACAGCATCACCCAAATACGAAGGAGGACACCCAGTGGGGTGCCCTCCTCGTGGTGTCGACTCACTTGACGTCTAGATAGACCGTCTTGTTGGTGACAATCGTGGAGATGTCATTGCCAGCGCCAGGAAGACTGCTGTCGGTGTGCGAGTACGTCTGCCCTGGCCGGACGGCCACGACGTCCGCCTGCTCGAGCGGCGTGGTACCGACCCGGTTGACGATCACGGTGTAGCCCTGGGCCCGCAACACGTCGATGGTCTGCTGTGCGTGGCCGGGGCCCGTGGGCGCGGCGACGGCAGGAGCGGCCAGTCCGATAACGGCAGCGGCCAACCCGCTGACGACGGGGGCGGCGAATTCAAACTTCTTCATCTTTACGTCCTCTACTCTTATGTCTAGACTTTTAAACGCTGCTGGTGGGCTGCTTAATTCCAGTGGCAGCTGACACAGCTAGATAGGCGACGGGGTTACATCGGTCACCTTGTAGACGTTGTGTCCGCCCGGCGCGTGAGATTTGTCGGGCCCGACGCCGCGGGTAGAGGCCCAACGGCCCTAGATCCGGCTCGCGCAGGCGCCGCGGGAGAGTCGGAAGTCCCTCCATCGAGAGTCCTACGGCTCCGCCGGCTTGGCCGACGCGGTTGGCCACGACGCAGCTCTTGGCCGGTGGATTCGATCGTGGGACATCAAGTCCTCGTTTCAGAGGACTTGAGCCTCTAGTCGCGAAGTCCCGGCGTGGCGAGAGTGGAAGCAACGAGAGAGCCGTTGTTGAACAGAAGGATATGGTTCACGTGAGCGCACATTTCCCGGATATCGAGACGATTCGCGCAGCGTTGTCGCTGGCGACTCGCGCGCCGTCGGTTCACAATTCCCAACCGTGGCGCTGGGGGGTGGGCCCACACAGTCTGCACCTCTTTGCTGACTACGATCGGCGCCTGCCCAACACTGACCCAGACAACCGGGACCTACTGCTCAGTTGCGGTGCGTCGCTGAATCATTGCGTCGTCGGGCTCGCTGCTCTGGGTTGGCAGACAAAGATCCACCGGTTCCCCGATCCCGGCGACGATGAGCACCTGGCGGCCATCGAACTTCAACGTCGGACGCCCGCCGACGTCGACGTTGCGCTGGCGGCGGCGATTCCGCGGCGGCGCACCGATCGCCGGCACTACAGCTCGTGGCCGGTGCCTCTCGGCGACATAGCTCTGATGGGCGCTCGGGCTGCGCGCGCGGGTGTCACGCTGCGCCGGGTGGAGCCGCTCACCGACATCTCGAACCTGGTGGCTCAGGCTGCACGGCAGCACGCAACCGACTACGAGTACTTGAGCGAGCTGGCCACATGGAGTGGACGGTACGGCTCGAAAGCCGGTGTCGCCGCCCGGAACACACCAGTATCTGATCCGACCGCGGCGTTGCCCGGCCGCGTATTCGCCGGGACGGCCCTGGCGCAGCCACCTGATGCGGGACCGGCTGACGACAACGCGATTGTGGTGGCGCTCGGGACAAGCAGCGATGATCAAATTGCGTGTCTGCGCGCTGGTGAGGCTGCGAGTTTGGTGTTGCTTACGGCGACAGCATTGGGCCTCGCGAGTTGCCCGATCACTGAGCCATTGGAAGTCGCCCAAACCCGGGAGGCGGCGCGCGCAACTATTTTCGGCGCCGGCGACTACCCGCAGATCCTGCTTCGTGTCGGTTGGGCGCCGGTGAACGCTGATCCGCTGCCGTCGACCCCGCGGCGCACCATGTCGGAGGTCGTGGAGCGCCTTGACGGCTCTGCATTTGACTAGCAGCGCGATTCATTGCGCGAGTTCCGCGAGGTCGACGTCAACCCGTAGCTCGGAACCGTCAGCATGTATGGTGCACGGCCACCCGGCATCTGACATCACCTTGCGCATCAAGTAGTTCTCCGTGA
>JAVRPX010000424.1:0-5544 GCA_032161985.1 Mycobacterium sp. | reverse complement strand
ACTGTTGAGCGAAGTCGACGTCGTCGACGAGGCCGACCTGGGCCAGCCGATCAAGCACACGGCCGCTGACATCATCGGGGTATCCCCGCTTCGTCAACTGACCGGCCAGCTCCGCACGGGTTCGCGCTCTCGCGGTGAGCAGACGCAGGCACAGGGCTCGCGCCTGCTCCTCGCGAGAGACCTCAGAAGTCGACGGGGGCGGGCAGGACTTCGTCATGGGTCAAGTCAGCGGTCACGACGGCACCAATACCGAGCTTTTCCTTGATCTTCTTCTCGATCTCGTTGGCCACGTCGGCGTTCTCCATCAGGAAGGTGCGGGCGTTCTCCTTGCCCTGCCCCAGCTGCTCGCCCTCGTAGGTGAACCAGGAGCCGGACTTGCGGATGAAGCCCTGCTCGACGCCCATGTCGATGAGCGAGCCTTCCCTGCTGATGCCCTTGCCGTAGAGGATGTCGAACTCGGCCTGCTTGAACGGCGGCGCCATCTTGTTCTTGACGACCTTGCAGCGGGTACGGTTGCCGACCGCGTCGGTGCCGTCCTTGAGGGTTTCAATTCTCCTGACGTCCAACCGAACCGAGGCGTAGAACTTCAAAGCCTTTCCGCCCGTTGTCGTTTCCGGACTTCCGAACATCACTCCGATTTTTTCGCGGAGCTGGTTGATGAAGATCGCGGTGGTGTTCGAATTGCTCAGCGCGCCGGTAATCTTGCGCAGTGCCTGGCTCATCAGCCGGGCCTGCAGTCCGACGTGGCTGTCCCCCATCTCGCCCTCGATCTCCGCGCGCGGCACCAACGCGGCCACCGAGTCGATCACCAGGATGTCCAGGGCGCCGGAGCGGATCAGCATGTCGGCGATCTCCAGCGCCTGCTCACCGGTATCGGGCTGAGACACCAGCAGCGAATCGGTGTCCACACCCAGCTTGCTGGCGTAGTCGGGGTCCAGAGCGTGCTCGGCGTCGATGAACGCCGCAATTCCACCGGCCGCCTGGGCGTTGGCCACCGCGTGCAGCGCGACGGTGGTTTTGCCGGAGGATTCCGGACCGTAGATCTCAACCACCCGGCCGCGCGGGAGCCCGCCGATTCCGAGCGCCACGTCCAAGGCGATCGAGCCGGTGGGGATGACGGAGATCGGCTGGCGTATCTCGTCGCCGAGCCGCATCACCGAGCCTTTGCCGTGACTCTTCTCGATTTGCGCGAGAGCCAGCTCGAGGGCTTTCTCCCGGTCAGGGCCTTGTGTCATGGGTGGTCTCCATCCTCGTGAGTGTCCGGTTGATCGGTGTCGATCAAGTTGGCCGTGACGCTAGCCAGGGGGTCTGACAAGTCGGGCTCACGCTTTTCCCGTCGCTCCGCTCGCCCCTGTCCAGCACCTAGCCGTCGAACACTGCCCACAGTAGACGAACACCTGTTCGATTCAAGCTGACACGCCGAACCGTTCGCGGGATACGTGAGGCGCGGCCTATCGTGGGGTCACCGGCTCCAGAGCGGACAGACATGCACGAAATGGCGATTACGCAGAGTGTTGTCGACGCGGTGTGTGAGAACGCCGCGGGCCGGCGAGTGCATAGCGTCAAATTGGAGATCGGCGCGCTGTGTGCGGTCGTGCCCGACTCCATGCAGTTCTGCTTCGACCTGGCCACCGCGGGCACCGTCGCCGACGGCGCGCGCCTCGACGTGAACGTCCAGCCCGGCGCGGCGCGCTGCCGCACCTGCGGTCAGAGCTTCGTATTGCCTGACTTGATCTTGTTGTGCCCCTGCGGCAGTGCCGACGTAGAAGTGGTCGCCGGCCGCGACTTGAAGATCCTCTCGATGGAAGTGAGCTAACTATGTGCGCAACCTGTGGCTGCGGCGACGACGGGACAACCATCACGTTGCCGGGACACGGCCACCCGCACGACCACACCCATCCCCATGAACACGGCCACAACCACGACCACCATCACCAGGACGACCACGACAGGCACGTTCATACCGAGACCATCTCACTGGAACAGAAGGTGCTTGCGAAGAACGATCTCCTCGCCGAGCAGAACCGCAAGTGGTTGGCCGAACGCGATATCGTTGCCTTCAATCTCACCAGTTCGCCAGGGGCGGGCAAGACCACACTTCTCGAACGCACCATCCGAGACCTGGTAAGCCATCGCCCGGTGGCGGTCATCGAGGGTGATCAGGAAACCCTGCTTGACGCCGAGCGCATCAAGGCCGCGGGCGCACGTGCCGTACAGGTCAACACCGGCGCAGGATGTCACCTCGACTCAGACATGGTGCGTCGCGCGCTGGAAGCGCTCGATCCCGAGCCCGGGTCGATTCTTTTCATCGAGAACGTCGGCAATCTCGTCTGCCCGGCGTTGTTCGATCTGGGCGAGCTCAGCAAAGTCGTCGTCATCTCGGTGACGGAGGGCGACGACAAGCCGATCAAGTACCCGCACATGTTTGCCGCCGCCGGGCTGGTGATCGTCAACAAAACCGACCTATTGCCCTACGTAAACTTTGATCTTGAAACTTGTTGCGCCTACGTGCGGTCGTTGAACCCCGGCGCGGACATTTTGCCGATGTCGGCAACAACTGGGGATGGTAGCGCTCGTTGGTACGAATGGATTGACGCTCACGCAAACTCGGCCTATGTCCCGAAGACTCATTGACAAGACATAGCCCCGGGAGTAAACCGAGAAAGTAGCGGTCAAGAAGCGGGCGCTAAGTCCACGCTGTGACACAGGGAGCCCCAGCCAGGCTCCCGGTCGTGAGGGCCCCAGCCCGGCCCCCGGGAAGCTGTGACATATGCCAAGTGAGGCAGCAGTCAAAGCGGAAGAGGCGTTGATCCATGTTCTGTGGATCAATGCCGGTTTGAGTTGTGACGGCGATTCGGTGGCGCTGACTGCCGCCACGCAACCCAGTATCGAGGAGATCGCTCTCGGCGCCCTCCCCGGTCTGCCGAAAATCGCCGTCCATTGGCCCCTGATCGATTTCGAGTGCGGACCTAACGGGGGCGCCGACGATTTTCTTGAGTGGTTCTTCAAAGCTGACAGAGGCGAGTTGGAACCATTCGTCCTGGTCGTCGAGGGGTCGATCCCGAACGAGAGGCTCCATGACGAGGGATACTGGTGCGGGTTCGGTAACGACCCCGCCACCGGCCAGCCCATGACGACCAGCGAATGGCTAGATCGCCTGGCGCCCAAGGCGACCGCGATCGTCGCGGTCGGCACCTGCGCCACCTACGGCGGCATCCATGCGATGGCGGGTAACCCGACCGGGGCCATGGGTGTCCCCGACTATCTGGGATGGGACTGGAAGAGCAAGGCCGGCATACCGATCGTGTGTGTGCCCGGTTGCCCTGCCCATCCGGACAACATGGCCGAGACGCTGACGTACCTGCTGTACATGGCTACCGGCCAGGCTCCGATGATTCCGCTGGACGATGCGCTTCGGCCCAAGTGGCTGTTCGGCGCCACGGTGCACGAGGGTTGTGACCGGGCCGGCTACTACGAACAGGGTGATTTCGCGACCGAGTACGGGTCGCCGAAATGCATTGTCAAGCTTGGTTGTTGGGGTCCGGTCGTCAAGTGCAACGTGCCCAAACGCGGTTGGGTCAACGGCATCGGCGGCTGCCCGAACGTCGGCGGCATCTGCATCGGTTGCACTATGCCCGGCTTCCCGGACAAGTTCATGCCATTCATGGATGAGCCGCCAGGCGGCAAGGTCTCTACGACGGCGTCCGGCTTGTACGGCTCGGTCATCAGAAACCTGCGCAAGGTGACCGGCCGCACCGTCGACAAAGAACCCAAGTGGCGCCATTCCGGCACACAACTCACGACCGGAGCGACCCGCACCTGGTAGGTGCGGGTTCACCCCCGGCTCTGCCGCAGGCGTTTCTTCCGCTTACCGAAAAGTCCTCCAGCGCTGGTCATTAGACGAAAGAGAACACTTCGATGACAACGATCATCCCCGAGCCGTCACATGTGAAGCGGGACCCCGGCCAACTGGTGGAAATGGCATGGGATCCCATCACCCGCATCGTCGGCAGCCTCGGTATCTACACCAAGATCGACTTCGACAACCGGGAAGTTGTCGAGTGCCACAGCACCTCCTCGATCTTCCGTGGCTACTCGATCTTCATGAAGGGCAAGGATCCTCGCGACGCGCACTTCATCACCAGTCGCATCTGCGGAATCTGCGGAGACAACCACGCCACGTGTTCGTGCTATACGCAGAACATGGCGTACGGCGTGAAGCCACCGCACCTCGGCGAGTGGATCGTCAACCTGGGCGAAGCAGCGGAATACATGTTCGACCACAACATCTTTCAAGAGAACCTGGTCGGCGTTGACTACTGCGAGAAGATGGTGGCCGAGACGAATCCCAGTGTGTTGGCGAAGGCCGAGAACACGCTGGCGCCGAATTCCGATGCGCACGGCTACCGGACCATCGCCGACATCATGCGGACGCTCAATCCGTTCACCGGCGAGTTCTACCGGGAGGCGTTGCAGGTCAGCCGCTGGACCAGGGAAATGTTCTGCCTGATGGAGGGGCGCCACGTGCACCCGTCGACGCTGTATCCCGGTGGTGTGGGCACGACCGCCACGATCCAGCTGATGACCGACTACATGACGCGGTTGATGCGCTACGTCGAGTTCATGAAGAAGGTCGTCCCGATGCACGACGACCTCTTCGACTTCTTCTACGAGGCGCTGCCAGGCTATGACCAGGTGGGCCTGCGGCGCACGCTGCTGGGCTGCTGGGGCTCCTTCCAGGACCCTGAGGTCTGCAACTTCGAGTACAAGGACATGGAGAAGTGGGGCAACGCCATGTTCGTCACGCCGGGCGTGGTGATCGACGGCAAGCTGCACACCCACTCGCTGGTCGACATCAACCTGGGCATCCGGATCCTTTTGGGCAGTTCGTATTACGACGACTGGACCGACCAGGAGATGTTCGTCAAGACCGATCCGCTGGGCAATCCGGTTGATCGCCGGCACCCTTGGAACCAGCACACCAACCCACGCCCGCAGAAGCGGGACATGGACGACAAGTACAGCTGGGTGATGTCGCCACGGTGGTTCGACGGCAAGGATCATCTGGCGCTGGACACCGGCGGCGGTCCGCTGGCCAGGCTATGGGTGACGGCGCTTGCAGGTCTCGTCGACATCGGCTACGTCAAGGCGACCGGCCAGAGCGTGCAGATCAATCTGCCCAAGACGGCACTCAAGGGACCGGTGTCGTTCGAGTGGAAGATCCCTCAATACGGCAGCAACACCCTCGAACGTAACCGTGCGCGGACGTACTTCCAGGCCTACGCCGCAGCGTGCGCACTGCACTTCGCGGAGAAGGCGCTCGTCGAGATACGGGCGGGCCGGACCAAGACGTGGGAGAAGTTCACCGTGCCCGACGAGGGTATCGGCTGCGGCTTCACCGAGGCTGTTCGCGGCGTGCTGTCCCACCACATGGTCATCCGGGACGGCAAGATTGCCAACTACCATCCGTATCCGCCGACGCCGTGGAACGCCAATCCGCGTGACAGCTACGGGACTCCGGGGCCGTATGAGGATGCCGTTCAA
>JAVRPX010000423.1:0-6642 GCA_032161985.1 Mycobacterium sp. | reverse complement strand
GGTGAACGCCTCGCCGTGGTAACCGCCTTGCACCGATTCGACCACAAAGCCTGCCCGTTCGAGCAGGTGTTCGGCCTCGAACCGGTGGGTGTATCGGAAGGGCCATTCGACAAAGTGTTGGGTCACGATTCCGTCGCCGACGCCGACACCCCGAGTTCGGCGGCGATCTCCTCACCGGTCTTGCCCCCGGCAGCCAACTCGTCCGCCCGCCGCAGCTTGCGCACGATGTCCTCCGCGGAATGCCGCTTCCGACCAGCCATAGTTTTCATCGTCCCTTCCAGCCCCACATCGGGCCACAGGACTCTAAAACTGGATGGACTCATTCACCGGGAACACGCCACCTGGACCGCTGTGACCACGGGCATATTCGGGAGATCTGCGTCAGCCTTCCGCCAGTCATGGGGGTTTCGATGCTGATGTAGCGCAAGGGTGCCGTCGACATCCACAAGCCATGCGACGGGCAGTGTCATGGCTGCTACTACCGGGCATCCGGCGCGAACGGGTGGTATGCGAAAGCTGTCGAGGCCGCGGCTCGGATCGAGCCTGCGCACACGTCTCCTTGGAAGCGCGCGAGCACTTACGCCCTGTTGTCCATTGCCGAAAGCCTTCTCACACAACAGCAGCCGAGGCGGCCACGTCAGGACCCAACGGGACCCGTGCGCCGGGAGTATGCCGAACTCCTGACCGTCGCTGAGGTGGCCGAGATGGCACGGCTATCGGTGGGCACGCTGCGTTGGTGGCGGTCAGTGGGAGCCGGCGGCCCGCCCGCCAGATCTACCGACGAGCCGATGTCGAAAAGTGGATGGACGAAGCGGAGTGAACTCGGTGACGGCTCTTGACGCCGTCAAGAACCGAGAATGAATCCGCAGGTTGCAAACAGTGCTGATTCGTATCGAGACGTAGCGAGCTGCAGGTAGACGCTCATAGCGCCAGGTAGAACGGCGGGTTCGATTCCCGGCAGCTCCACCAGAAAAGGGCCGCAGAGATGCGGCCCTTTTCCGTGGATGGCATGTCCGACGTGGTCGAGGGTCCGTGGGCTACGTCCAGCAAACTCGAGAGCAGCCCCAGGTCAGAGATAGTATTTGATGCCGGGGCCTTTTTGTCACTCCGTTAGATCACGCAGTGCGACGGGTCCACCCCGGGGAGCGGAAAGAAGCCTATGCATTCCGGTGGATTGGGCGGCGGGGGGGTGGACGGGATGTCGAGAGGCATGGGGTGGAAGATTCCGGTGCCCAAGTCGATCCAGCCGTACTTTCCCCCTGCTCCGCTGTACTCGTAGCAGGAATTCCACTGAAAGTCTGGCCACGGCGCCTCTCTCGGCATCGGATCCCCGGGGCACCAGGTGGGCCGGGCCTGGGCGGTACCCGCTAACCCCAAACCGGCCAGACCCAAACCGCCAGACATCAGCACCGCCGTCGTTAACCCAATGATTGCTCGTTTCACGATGTGGGTGGTGTTCATGTTGTTTCCTTTGTTCACCGCGGCCTCCGGGACCGCCCACCGCATAGTGTGCGCTGGCGAGCAGTTCGAAGTATCCGGAAGTTTCCCTATTTCGTGCGTGCAAGTGGACACCGCCAGCGTTGCTACCGATCCCAACATCGCGGGCTCGCGCTACCCCGGCGAATTGTCCCGACCACCACGGTTCAAACCGAACCACTACCGGTCGATTGCGCATACTGACTGGCCAGGCTGGCGAGTGTTGACCGTGTTGATGCCGTCAACGCCTCTCGGCGAAGTCGACATCTTCCTGCACAGGTCAGCATCGGCGGCAATCCATGGCGAGTGATGTCGATGCGTTCACATCGTGCTGCCGACCATGGACACCGCAAGCGACGACTGACGCCGCTATGTGACATTCATTCTCAATGCGATGTCCACCGCCGAATCCGACAAGCTGCCGCCGGCGAGCCCGATTTCTTATACCCGTCAGCCCGATACACGGCCGAGGTAAACGCATCCCGTCGATCCTTACCTAGCGGATAGGAAAACCTCCCCTTGAGCCAGTGGATTCGGGCTTCCCGGCGATTACCCGGCCGTTCGCTGAGCAGGACTATTGCAGCAGCGGGAAAAGGCGAAGGAAGGGTCGAATATTCGGCCAAGACAAATACAGCACCCGCACCGAAAGGCCAAAGCAATCAGTCCACCTAACCGCGCCCCACCCCGGGGCAGCGATTACCTCACAGGAGAAATCATGACAACCATCTATCAGGGCCGTGCCGGCTGGCGAGGCCGGACCATCGCTGCTGTCCTGCTGGCTGCGGGCGCGACCGTCGTCGGCATGGTCGCACCCGCGCCGGCGAATGCGGCGGACCAGTACATCGCACTGGCCCTCGGATACGTCAACGAGAATCCGCCCGTCACGATGGCCGGAGGCTCGGCGATCAGCTCCGACCAAACACAGGCCGGCCAGAACGCGCTGACAAACTGCGTGAGCAACGGCGGCAGCCAGTGCGTGACCGTCGTCATCGCCACGAATGAGTGCGCAGCGGCCGCCTCGAACAACTATGGCGAAGAGGTCGGAGCCTCTGCCCCCACACGCGGCGCAGCCGAGACCGCTGCCCTGGGCAAGCTGCAGATCCAGACGGGCGCGAAGGTCATCGTGTCGGGCTGCGCGAACGGCTCCACACCGCCGCCGCCGAACGGTCCTCCGCCACCACCGCCTGCACCGAAGCTGGGGCCGACGGTCTCGTTCGACACGGTCTTGGGTGGCATGGTGGCTCACATCACCGACCGCAGTGGAGTGTCGTCGCAGTGCACCTATGCGACGGACAACTTCAACCGCGGCTTTGCCTTGGCGGCCAACTCCAAGTACGACCTGAGAATCGTCCCGGCCGTTCCGCAGTTTCGGAACTGGACCGTCACGATCACATGTGACAACGGCACGAGCACGACGGCGACGACGTACTTCTGAGTCTCGCCGCTGCCATTAACCCGATCCGCCCGGACCGTGATACTGCGGTCCGGGCGGGTATCGGATTTTCTGGTTGATGCCATCAACACCTCTCGCGTTTGCCGCAGGCGGTTCCCGTACTTTCGCGCTACGCGTACTCGGCGTAAGCGATTCCGCAGTTGAGAGTGCTTTAGGAAGAGGGTTGGATTCCCGGCAGCTCCACAAAAAGGGGCGCAGAGATGCGGCCCTTTTCCGTGGATGCTCAACTCTTGACCCGTTTGTGTGCACGTCGCAAACGGATGATGACGGCGTTCGGCAAGTGATACTTTCCGACGGTGGACGACCATGCTGGTCGGGATCCCGTCGACGTTGCGTTGACCCTGTTGGCAGAGCAGGGGTTTGATGCGACTTCGATGGCGCAGATCGCCGACGCAACTGGCATCCCGGCCGAGGACGTCGTGCCCACCCTCGGAACCAAAGATGCGATCGTGTTGGCTGTCGCGAAAGACATGCTCGTCGCAGTGGTCGACGCCCTGGCTGATGTCGACACGCAGACGCCGATTGTCGAAGCGCTGATGGCAGCGCACTCTAGAGTCGTCGCTGACATCCTTGCCGGCGCCGGTCCGGTCACAATCGGACGCATGCGCGCAATGAGCAAGGTGATCACGTCGTCTCGCGATTTGCAGAAGCTGATGACGGCTCAACGTGTTGACATGCTTACCGCCGTGCTGGCTGATCGCTTGGGCATATCACCAACTGACAATCGCGTGTCGCAGGGGCTGAACCTATGGTCCGCCGTGCTGGCGGCGTCCTATATGGGTGTGCTGAACAGGTACGGCCGCTTTGACGTCGATGTGGATGCTGAGGCTCCAGAATTCATGCGCGACAGGCTGAATCGCGCTTACCGCATCATCACTGGTCGACCGACCAGCGCGTAATGACGCGAAGAGATCGGCGGCGCTCAATACACCGAGCCGCATAGATGCGGCCGTTTTCCCGCTGATCGCAGGTCGCGGACGCGCGGGTGACTCGACCACTTCGGCCTGCAGGCGGCGTCCGCAGGTTAAAAACCATTCGGCAACGGCTCATCGAGCACGGTGCCAGCGAGTTGTTCGCGAAGTAGGTGACAATTCGTTAGAGCGCAACCGTTTTCAGGCTCGCGCCGCCGTTGCCGCGAGATCGCCCGCGAGGCTGACGAGCTCAGTCTGGATGCCTGGCACGGCCGCCATGGCTCCTGGCGAATCCAGGGTGAGCGGGGCGCCCGCGTAGTCGGTACATATCGCTCCCGCCGCGCGCGCGATCGCACACCCGGCGACGACGTCATACGGGTTGTTGTGGGCAAGCACCATGCCCTGGATTTGGCCACTGACAAGCCAGGTCCACAGCACTGACGCTGCGCCGACGCAGCGAAAGCGCAGCGCTCGTCGGTGCACCCTCATGGTCAATTCGAGATACGCGTCCAGCCGCGCGCCACCCTGGTGGAAGGCGTCGCCCATTCCGATGATCCCGTCCTCGAACGAACCAACGTCGGCCACCGCACCCGAGTCGACCCGTACGCCGAGGAACGGCAGGTCAATCACGCCCAGTGTGGGCACGCCGTCTTCGAGCAGGCCGAGCATCACTCCGCACAGCGGTGACCCGGTCGCGTAGTTGATAGTTCCGTCGAGAGGATCGGCGACCCAGACCTTGCCCGTGTCGAGCGGCGCCCCGCCGCCCTCTTCGCCGTAGAAGCCGACATCGGGAGTGGATGCCGCGAGTGAGCGCTGCAGCGCCGACTCGCTGGCCAGGTCGACCTCGGTTAGGAAATCCTTGGCCGCCTTGTCGATCCGCTCGAGCGGCTTGGATCGGCCGCCCCGCAGGATCGCGACCGCATCGTCAACCGCTGCGTGCGCGGCCGCCAGCTCTGCCCTCACGCGAGCATCGTAGTTCCGCACTCGTTGCCGTCACCGTCTGGCGTCGGCTGGTCTGCGACGAAACCCGCCGTGTGCTCGGTGTTTGGGCACCTCCAAAAGAGGCATCTCAGATCACTCTTGACAGAGCATGTGTGCTGCGTCACACTTGTCATCGGACGTCAGACATCAGACGTCTGATGGATGAAAGGCAAGACTTGTGGCTCTTCCCGAAGAACTCGCGGACATGCTTCTCGAGGCGATCGTGGACGGACAGTTCCCCATTGAATCGGTCCTTCCGTCGGAAGGGGAGTTGGCCCTGAAGTACGGGATGAGCCGATTGACTGTCCGCGAAGCGGTGCGCATCCTGCGGTCGCAGAACATCGTCACTATCCGACGCGGTCGCGGCACCTTCATCAATCCGCCGCAGGCGTGGACGTCGCTGGCTGCTGTCGTCCGTATCGAGGAACGCCGGTCGTCCTCGGGGGGAGTATCGGGACGCCTGATCGAAGCGAGGCGCATGGTCGAGATCGGCGCAGCACAACTCGCTGCCGTCAACCGGTCGAAGGAGGATCTCGAATCGCTGGCCGCCAGCATCGAAGAAATGCGAGTGGCCAACAGGCTGAAGCAGGTCGAACTATTTGTCGAGGCCGACATTGCCTTTCACGACGTAATCATGCGTGCGACCGCAAACATGTTCATCCCGTTCATGTTTGAACCATTTGGCAACCTGCTGGTCGAGGCCCGCACCGAGACATCCGCAATTCCAGAGATCCAGGTGAACGCAATCGCTATGCACGAAGCGATTCTTGAGGCACTCACCTCCGGTGATCCCAGGCGGAGTCGCGACGCCATGGAGGCCCACATGGACCAAACCGAAAACGACTTGCGCCGGTACGTCCTCGACGCCGATCAACGCTGAACCGCGGCGCACCCCACTCGGAGAAACGATATGACAACGACCAGCTTGCCTGAAACCGACACCGTTGCCGTCACTTTGAGAAGTGCCTGATGCTGCTCACCGGCACCGAACCCTTGCACCTCGCCGCGAAACAGGGGTGGGCTGTGGCCGCTTTCGCGGTCTACAACCTGGAGATGGTGCAGGCGATTGTGGCCGCAGCCGAAGAGGCCGACCGACCCGTGCTGCTCCTCGCGGGGTCGAGTCACTTTCATCATGCCGGGCAGACAGCGCTGATGAACATGGCGCTGACGGCAGCGCACTCAACATCAGCGCCGATTGGCGTGCATCTCGATCACTGCCGGGACCTGCC
Organism: Mycobacterium sp.; assembly: GCA_032161985.1. Taxonomy (GTDB): domain Bacteria; phylum Actinomycetota; class Actinomycetes; order Mycobacteriales; family Mycobacteriaceae; genus Mycobacterium. The sequence goes on along the minus strand of JAVRPX010000423.1, from coordinate 592 downwards.
GGAAATGCAGCGCTGCCTCGACGCCGGCTACTCGTCGGTGATGATCGACGGCTCGCACCTGAGCTTCGAGGACAACACGGATGTGGGGTTGCCAAGGTGAACGTCAACGCTGAATTACGCCGCGCCTACCTCTCCGCAGTCGAACGTTCACTGCCGCAGGCGATGTCGAATGCTGACGCCGTCGCAGTTTGCGAAAGAGGCACGTGCCGCTGTCAAGGCCGCGGCATTGAGAATCATCCGTTCGTTGGACGAAGGGGCACGACCGTGACGGCGACGCTGAAAACCACCCTGTACATGCGCCCGGATCGCAACCTGGCGCTGGAGCTGGTGCGAGTCACCGAGGCCGGCGCGATGGCGGCCGGCCGCTGGGTGGGCCGCGGCGACAAGGAAGGCGGCGACGGTGCCGCAGTGGACGCGATGCGCCAACTCGTCTCCTCGGTGTCGATGCGCGGCGTGGTAGTCATCGGCGAGGGCGAAAAAGACGAAGCGCCAATGCTTTACAACGGTGAAGAGGTCGGCAACGGGCTGGGCCCGGATTGCGACTTCGCCGTGGATCCCGTGGACGGGACGACGCTGATGGCCAACGGGATGC
>JAVRPX010000422.1:0-2916 GCA_032161985.1 Mycobacterium sp. | reverse complement strand
GGAAGTACTCCCGCAGCAGGAAGATCGCGTATGGCGAACCGAACATGAACGGCAACACCAACGCCCAGAACGTGTTGCGCAGTCCGGCCTCGGCCATCATCAGATACAGCGGCACAACCGTCACCGTGGCCGGCACCATCAGCGTGGCGATGTAGACCCAGAACAGCACGTCTCGGCCCGGAAACCGCAGTCGTGCAAAGGCATACGCCGCCAGCACCGAGAAGGTCATCTGCCCGAGCAGAATGACTGCTGTCATCAACGCCGTCACGACCAACGCTCGACCGAATCCGGCGTCGGCGAGTCCGGTGTAGTTCTCCAGGGCCGGCGGGCTCGGCAACGACAGTGGCGACTCGGTGTTGAACTGCCGCGCCGAGGTGAACGATGTGAGCAGGCCCATTGCGAACGGCGCCAGCGTGATCACCGCCCCGACCGCCAGGACGGGATAGATGAGGATGCCGGAGATGGCGCGGCTAGGTGATGTCATAGGTGATCCGCCGCCGGAAGTACAGGTGCTGAACGATCGTCACACCGACCAGAAGGACGAACAGCACCACCGCCATCACCGCCGCCCGCCCCACCGCCGCAGCGCCGAACGCTTCTTCGTAGATCCGGTGGGCCACCAGGTCGGTGCGGCCCTGCGGGCCACCGCCCGTCAGGGCGTAGACGGTGTCGAACACCTGGGCCGCGCTGATGATCCCGGTGACCGTCACGAAGAACAGCGTGGGCCGCAACATCGGCAGCGTGATGCGCCGGAACCGCTGCCATGCGTTCGCGCCGTCGGTGCGGGCCGCGTTGTGGATGTCCTCCGGGATGGCGAGGATTCCGGCCAGGAAGAACAGCGTCACGTAGCCGACGTTGGTCCAGACGACGACGGCGGACACCACCGGCAGCGCGAGTCCCGGATCGGTGAGCCACTCGACGCGGTGACCGAGCAGGGTGCTCACCGCGCCGTCGGTCGGCGCGAGGATCCACCGCCACAGCACGGCGATCGCCAGCGGCGCGCAGATCCACGGCAGCACATACAGCGTGCGGAAGAACCCGGTGCCGGGCAGTCCGCGGGCCAGCATCGCGGCGGCGATCAGGCCGAGCACGGTTTGCACGGGCACCACTATGGCGATGAACGCCAGGGTCACGACCAGCGAGGTCGCAAACGACCGGTCGGTGAGCACCGATTGCCAATTGTCCAGTCCGACATACCGAATCGAGCCAAGCAGATCCCACCGGTGCAGGCTCAGCCAAAACACCACCAGCATCGGCAGCAGCAGGAACGTCACCACGCCGAACAGGCTGGGAGCAAGCAGGGCATAGCCCAGTGCCGTCGACCGGACACGGTGGGCTGCCACCGAGCCATTAAAGCTCCAGCGGCGGTCGGCCACTACGGTAGTGGCGTGACTGCGCCCCACCGAGTCGATGCCGACTTCCTCGGGTTGCCGCGACATCAGCTGGCCGACGCCGCGTTGTCCGCAGCCGTGGCGGCCGGAGCCAGCTACGCCGACCTGCGCGTTCATGGGATCACGACGGAGATCGTGCAGCTGCGGGACGGCGAGCTGGAATCCGCGGTCGTCAACCGCGAGATCGGCCTGGCGGTTCGCGTCATCGTCGACGGAACCTGGGGCTTCGCCTCACACGCCGAGCTGGACCCGGATGTGGCGGCCGAGACCGCTCGGCGGGCGGTGCACGTGGCGACGACGCTGGCCCCGCTGAACGCCGAGCGCATCGAGTTGGCTGCCGAGCCGGTCTACCCCGATGTCAGCTGGGTGTCGGACTACCGCGTCGATCCGTTCGCCGTCGGCGTCGCCGACAAGATCGCGGTGCTGGGGGAGTACTCCGGGCGGCTGCTGGCCGCCGACGGCGTCGACCACGTGTCGGCGGGTCTGCATGCGGCCAAGGAGCAGACGTTCTACGCCGACACGTTCGGCTCGTCGATCACGCAGCAGCGCGTTCGGGTGTTGCCGACGTTGGAGGCCGTCACCGTCGACGCCGCGGCGGGGATGTTCGACACCATGCGCACGCTGGCGCCGCCGACGGCGCGGGGCTGGGAGTACGTCGCTGACGACGACATGTGGAACTGGACCGACGAGCTGGCGCAGCTGCCGTCGCTGCTCGCCGAGAAGGCCAAGGCGCCGAGCGTCACCGCCGGGCCGACCGACCTGGTTATCGATCCGTCCAACCTCTGGCTGACGATTCACGAATCGATCGGCCACGCCACCGAATACGACCGCGCGATCGGCTACGAGGCCGCCTATGCGGGCACCTCGTTCGCCACACCGGACAAGCTCGGCACCATGCGCTACGGATCGCCGGTGATGAACGTGACCGCAGACCGCACAGTCGAATATGGCTTGGCCACTGTGGGTTTCGACGACGAAGGCGTGCGGGCGCAAAGCTGGGACCTGGTGCGCGACGGCACGTTCGTGGGTTATCAGCTGGACCGGGTGTTCGCCCCACGGCTGGGTGTCGCGCGGTCCAACGGCTGCTCGTACGCCGACTCGCCGCACCACGTGCCGATCCAGCGGATGGCCAATGTGTCGTTGCAGCCGGGCCGCGACAATCTGAGCACCGAGGACCTGATCGCTCGCGTCGAGGACGGCATCTACATCGTCGGCGACAAATCGTGGTCAATCGACATGCAGCGCTACAATTTTCAGTTCACCGGGCAGCGGTTCTTCCGCATCCGCGACGGCCGCCTCGACGGCCAGCTGCGCGACGTCGCGTACCAGGCGACCACCACGGATTTCTGGGGTGCGCTGGAAGCCGTTGGCGGGCCGTCGACCTGGCGCCTCGGCGGAGCGTTCAACTGTGGCAAGGCGCAGCCGGGCCAGGTGGCCGCCGTCAGCCACGGCTGCCCGTCGGCGCTGTTTCGCGGCATCAATGTGCTCAACACCCGTACCGAGGCGGGGCGGTAACCGATGATCG
>JAVRPX010000421.1:0-5574 GCA_032161985.1 Mycobacterium sp. | reverse complement strand
GATCTCGACATGCGGGTTGGCGCGCAGGTTGGCGACCGTGGCCGGGGATGCGAAGTCGGCGAAGAACAGCCGTTCGTCGTCCCACAGCCTGGTGGTGCCCTTCGGCGACAGATTCGGCAGGCCGTCCGGCGTGACGGTGGCGACGAACCCGAGCCGTTGTTCGCGCACGACCCGCTGCATCTGGCGGGACAGCTTCACGACGAAACGATATGCCGCGATGTCTTTTCGGGCGCCGCCGAGTCGTTATAGGTGCGTAGACACATCGAAAGGACCAGAGATGAGCGAACCCCTGAACCGCCAATTCACCGCGAAACTGCAGAAGAGTGGGAGCAAGGGCGGCTGGACCTACGTGGTCATGCCCGATTCGGCGGCCTTCTTCGGTACCCGCGGGCTGGTCAAGGTCCGTGGCACCGTCGACGGCGAACCGTTCGCGAGCTCGTTCATGGCCCTCGGCGACGGTTCCCACAAACTGCCCGTGAAGACCGATCTGCGCCAGCGCATCGGGAAGGAGGCCGGCGATGAGGTGATCGTGCATCTCGCGGAACGCGTCCGCTGAATGTTTCTTCGCTTCCGCGACCGACCGTCGGATTCGCCGTACATCGAACGGGTGTGGCGGGGACGCAGCGACGGCGGCGGGCCATTCGTATCCGTCGCCGCAGGCCACCTGGAGCTGGTGGTGACGCGCCTCGCCGACCTCACCATGGTGACGATACGCGGACCCGAAACCCGGGCGACGACCATCGACTGCCCGCCCGACGGTGAGTGGGCTGCGATCCGGTTCCGGCTCGGCGCGCACATGCCTGCGCTGCCCACCCACCTGCTTGTCGATCACCGCGACGTGGACCTACCAGTGGCGGCCGACGGCTCGTTCGCGCTCCTAGGATCCCGCTGGCCGCTGCCGGACCTGGACAATGCGGAACGCTACGTAGATGCGCTCGCTCGGCGCGGCGTGATCGCACGCGACGACGCGGTAGAGGCCGCGATGCGCGGTGACCGACAACGGCTCACCAGTCGGTCGGTCCAACGTCACTTCCGCCGCACCACCGGTATGACGCACGGGCAGTTCCGCCAGATCGAACGGGCCCGCCACGCGGCCAACCTGCTGCGCGATGGCGCACCCATCCTGGACACCGTGCACGAGGCCGGTTACTTCGACCAGGCCCATCTCACCCGGTCACTCAAGATCCTCATAGGCGAGACGCCGGCGAGCATCATCAGGCGGGATGCGCAGCTGTCGTTTCTGTACAAAACAGGCTGACCTGCACCGGGCTAACCTGCCGATATGCGGGTCGAGCCCTATGTCTACTTCCAAGGCCGCTGTGAAGAGGCTCTCGAGTTCTATCGCGAAGCCATCGGCGCCGACGCCACAGTGTTCGCCCACTTCGAGGACAAAGTCGCGCACGCGGTGCTTCGCATCGGCGACACCACGGTGCTCGCCTCAGACGGCCGGGGCGCAGCCCAACCCCACTTCAGCGGCTTTTCGCTGTCGTTGAGCGTTTCGGATGATGCCGAGGCCGAGCGGCTGTTCTCAGCCCTGTCCGATGGGGGGACTGTGCAGGTGCCCATGGCACCAACGCCGTTCACGTCGCGCCTAGGCCTGGTCGCCGACAAGTTCGGCGTGCCGTGGATGGTCGTGTCACAAAATGCGACGGGGTGATCTACCCATCTCGTAGCCGGCGGGAAACGACATCTCGATGACCCGGAGCTGGTCATTGGCTTTGGATTCCAGTTCCAGAACGACGCAGCCGCCCCCGAGATTTTTGGACTCCAGAACGATGTAATGCTGGCCGCCACCGTTGACGTCGGTGACGTGTTCCCCCGAGCGCAGCGCCTCGACGGGCACAAGCTCGGGGGCTTTCGGATGGTCTGGTTCCACCCTGGAAACCGTAAGCGAAGAGACCCGGCCCGGGGCCGGTTTCGCCCGACGCGGGTCAGCCGACAGCCATGGCGTACCCGACGCCGCCCAGCACGACCGCGAGTGCGCTCAACACGAAAGTTGCAACGGCAAACGGCCATCCGGGTCTGCGCCGGACGAGCTGGATCACCGTCACCACCAACCCGACGACTCCGATCGCAAAGGCGGCCAGCAGAGCTATCCCGACGACGGTGGCGGCGCCTTCCGCGCTGCAAGACTCCGGCGGGCAGTAATCCAGGAAAGCAAGCGAGAACAGCCCCATTGCCGCCGCGACCACACCGAAGGCCACCGTGAGGATGAGGGCGCCGATGGAGATGTCGAGATCGGCGGTCGCGATGGGCGGCTTCGCCGGCCGCGGCAACGGGTAGCTGGGATACGCCATGCCACGCGATGCTATTCGGGTACGCCCCGTTTGACGGTTTCTCGCCGATTTGCAGCCGAATCGGCGATCATGGCGGCGACTAACTCTGGGGGTAGATCATGCTCAGCACGATGCAGGACTTTCCGTTGACCGTGGCGGGCATTCTGCGGCACGGCACGGGGTGGAACTCGGGCCGTAATGTCATTACGGCGACCCCCGGCGGGTATCGCGACATCAGCTTCGGAGAGCTCGGGACGCGGGTCGCGCAGCTCGCTCATGGCCTGCGGCAACTGGGTGTGACGGACGGGGATCGCGTCGCGACATTCATGTGGAACAACCAGGAGCACCTCGAGGCCTATTTCGCCGCACCGTGCATGGGGGCGGTGCTGCACACGCTGAACATCCGGCTGGCCGGCGAGCAGATCGCGTTCATCGCCAACCAGGCCGAGGATCGCGTTGTGCTGGTGGACATGTCGCTGGTACCGCTGCTGGCCGCGGCGCTGCCGGAGATGACGTCGGTGCAGACGGTGGTGGCCGTCGGCGAGGGCGACGTGGCACCGCTCACCGCCTCGGGCAAGGACGTGATCCGCTATGACGAGCTGCTCAACGGACAGCCGTTCGAGTTCGACTGGCCCGACCTGGACGAAAGAAGCGCTGCCGCAATGTGTTACACCAGCGGCACGACGGGAAATCCGAAAGGTGTGGTGTACAGCCACCGCTCGAGTTACCTGCATTCGATGTTGGTCGGTTCGGCCAACGCGGTGGGAATGGCCGACGGCGACCGTGTATTGCCGATCGTGCCGATGTTCCACGCAAATGCATGGGGCCAGCCCTACGCGGCCATGATGGCCGGTGCCGACCTGCTGCTGCCCGACCGGTTCCTGCAGGCAGCCGCGTTGGTCGACATGATCGAGCAGCGCAGACCCACCATCGCCGCAGCCGTTCCGACGATCTGGAACGACGTATTGCACTACCTGCACGCCCATCCCGATCGCGACATCTCGTCGCTGCGGTCGGTGGCATGCGGAGGTTCGGCTGTCCCGCTGGGCATGATGAAGACCTATGAGCAGTCCTACGGTGTGCGCATCGTCCAGGCCTGGGGCATGACCGAGACCTCACCGCTCGCCGCGATGGCCACTCCGCCTCCGGAGGTCACGGGGGAGGATCACTGGGCGCTGCGCAGCACCGCAGGACGAGTGATGTGTGGGGTCGAGGTTCGTCTCGTCGACGACGCCGGCTGCGAAATGCCCAACGACGGTAAAGCCGTGGGCGAGATAGAGATTCGCGGGCCATGGATCACCGGTTCGTATTATCAGAATGCCGATCCGTCGAAGTTCGACAACGGTTGGCTTCGAACCGGGGACGTCGGCCGGATCGATCCGCAGGGCTTCATCACGCTGACGGATCGCGCCAAGGACGTCATCAAGTCAGGCGGTGAATGGATTTCATCGGTCGAGTTGGAACTTCTCATCATGGACCACTCCGCCGTGCTGGAAGCGGCCGTGGTGGCGGTGCCCGACGACCGGTGGCAGGAGCGGCCCTTGGCCGCGGTCGTCGTCAACAGCGACGCCGCAGTCACCGCCGGAGAACTACGAAAGCATCTGTGCGATAAGGTCGCCCGATTCTGGCTGCCGGAGCGGTGGACGTTCATCGACGAAGTGCCGAAGACCAGTGTCGGCAAGTTCGACAAGAAAGTCATCCGGTCCCAATACGCCGAGGGCGCCTACGACGTCATCGAGTGCCGGGACTGAACTGCCGCGGCGAGTCAGGCGCCTGCGGTCATCGCCCATCGGATACCGCCGACGACTGCGCGGCCGGCCATCCGAATGACGGTGGCTTCCACCGGAGGGAAATAGGGCAGGAGCAACGGCATTCGCGCCCATCCGGGCAGCATCGACACCGAAGTCGCGGCCAGCAGGCCATACGCTGCCCGCGCGCCAATCGGCAGTGGGGGAGTCAGCAGCAGGTAGCGGGCGGCATCACGCGCCGCAGCAGTGCTTGACAGCTCCGGCCGGAACGCCTCGATCCGCTCGCGCAAGTCCTTCTCGGTCAGCGGTGGGTCGGGTACGCCGAGTGCCGTTGCGACACGGGCGGTATCGGCCACGTACCCGTCCCGGCCGCTCTGGTCGAGGGAGGCTGCGCCGTAGAGCTTGTGGGCTAGAAGGAAACTGTCGACTTCGGCGATGTGGACCCATTCCAGAAGGTGCGGATCGGAGGCCTGGTAGGGCCTACCGTCGGCGGCGACGCCGCGGACACGTTGGTGGATTCCCCGTACCCGATCGACCGCGCGCTGGGCGTCGGCTGCGGGGCCGAAGGTCGTCACCGCCAGGAACGTACTGGTCCGCTGCAGGCGGCCCCACGGATCGCCTCGGTAGTCGGAGTGCTGCGCGACGCCGGCCATCGCCAGCGGGTGAAGCGACTGCAGCAGCAGTGCCCGCAGACCGCCGACGAACATGGAGGCATCTGCGTGTACCCGCCGGATCGGACGGTCATCTCCGAACCAGCGTGGCCCGGGTGTCTCGTGGATGCGGGCCCGGTTCGCGGGCCCATCCGGGCCGGCGACCATGCCGAACAGGCTCCGACCGAGGGTCTGGCGCACCGCGCCGAGATCGGGCAACACCGTCATACTTTCGACCCTACGCGCAAGGATCCGCGGTTTTCCCATCTGACGAGGCGTTAATTATTAGTCTCGGGGGTACGCGGGCAAGTATGGACGGCGGGGTAGCAACTATGCGTCAGCGGGTTCTGAACACTGTGGCAGCAATGGTTATGGCGATGCCGGCGGTGGCAGCCGTTGGCACCGCAACAGCTGCGGCCGATGGGCCGACCGGTAGCGGCGGCGGCGGTGGGGCAACATTCGTGGCATTCACCCAGATCTTCAGGCGGTGCGACTTCAGTACCAACACGCACATCGGACCGACCGGGAACGCGGGACCGAGCGCCTTGGTGCGCAGGACGGGTGCCGGGGTGGTCGCCGACGTGCAGGTCGTCAGGGCGATCCCGGGCACGGTTTACGTCGTGGGGTTGGTTCAGATGCCTCATTCGTCGGCCGTGGGTTGCAACCCCGGCGATCCCGGCGTGATCTCCGGTGTGCTCACGGCGGATGACGCGGGCAATGGCGGCGTGACTCTTAGCGGACCGATTGCGCCTGGCGGCACGGGCGTGTGGATGTACGTCAGTCGACCGGGATATTTGTCGCAGACACCGGACGAGTTCTACACGTCTGATTTCGTGGTGCCGATCTAGGGTCGGGGCCCCTCGTAGTCGATCATCGGCTCCTGCTTGACCACCGCGCCGC
>JAVRPX010000420.1:0-6969 GCA_032161985.1 Mycobacterium sp. | reverse complement strand
AGCAAGCAACCGCTGAGAAGCGTCAGCGACGCGAGCGCGGGTCCATCAATCCCGACGACATCATCAAGGGCGCATTCGAGCTCGCAGAAGAGGTCGGCATCGACAACTTGAGCATGCCGCTGCTCGGCAAGCACCTGGGCGTCGGAGTGACGAGCATCTACTGGTACTTCCGCAAGAAGGACGATCTGCTCAATGCGATGACCGATCGCGCGCTGCGCCAGTATGTGTTCGCCACGCCGTATGTCGAAGCCAGGGATTGGCGCGAGACGTTGGCGAACCACGCGCGCACGATGCGAAAGACGTTCATGGGCAGCCCGATTCTGTGCGACCTGATTCTTATTCGGTCGGCGCTCAGCCCGCGGGCGGCCAAGCTTGGCGTTCAGGAAGTGGAGAAGGCGATCGCCAGCCTGGTGGAGGCCGGCCTGTCTGCTGATGACGCCTTCGACACCTACTCCGCGGTGTCGGTCCACGTTCGCGGATCGGTGGTGCTGCAGCGGCTGCGGGACAAGAATCGCGCGGCTGCCGAGGGACCGAGCGACATCGAGGAAACGATGACGATCGACCCCGAAAACACGCCGCTGCTAGCCCAAGTCACGGCGAAGGGACATCACATCGGCGCGGCCGACGACCAGAATTTCGAGTTCGGTCTCGAATGCATCCTTGACCACGCGAGCCGATTGATCGACGACGGCGGCAAGAGGCCCCCCAAGGCCGCACGCAGGGCGACGAAGGCGTCGGGCCCGCGCACGCGCAGCAAGGCCGCCGCGCGCTAGACCTCGATGACGACGGCGCCGCCTTGGCCACCGCCAGCACACATGGCCGCAACGCCGATGCCTCCGCCACGCCGCTGCAACTCATAGATGAGCGTGGTCACCATCCGCGCACCGGACGCGGCAATGGGATGGCCAAGGCTGCAACCACTTCCGGAGAAGTTGACCAGTTCTTCGTCCAGCCCGAACTCGCGGCACGCCGCGATGGGCACCGATGCGAACGCCTCGTTGATCTCCCACAGCGCCACATCGGAGGCCTTCAGACCGGCCCGCTGTAGTACCTTGCCGATCGCCTTCACGGCGCCAAGCCCGCAATCGCGCGGCGCGACACCCGCTGCGGCCCAAGCCTTCACGGTCGCCATCTTCGTCAGTTTCTCGGCGTCGGCATAGTCACTATCCACGAGTGCCACCGCCGCCGCGGCGTCATTGGTGCCGCTGCTGTTGCCCGCGGTGATCGAGAACCCCTCGATCTCGGGGTGCAGAACCTTGAGCCCTGCCAGCTTTTCGACCGTGGTGTCGCGACGCGGATGCTCGTCGACGCTGAAGTCGACCACCGACCCGTCGAACTGCTGCACCTTCAGCGGAATGATCTCGTCGAGGAACTTGCCCTCGTCGATCGCGGCGATCGCGCGCTGATGTGACCGCGCGGCCCAGGCGTCCATCTCCTCGCGGGTGATGCCGACGGTCTGCGCGGTGTTCCACCCGACGGTGATCGACATGTCCTTCGCCGGTGCGTCCGGCGTCTCTACGTGGGTGGGCGGCATCCACCGCTCCTCGAACTTCAGCTCGGGGCCGGGGATCCGCCAGTTCGTCAGCGGCGTCATCGACAGCGACTGCACCCCACCCGCGATGAGAGCGCGCTCCATGCCGGAGCCGATCTGGGCGGACGCATTACCGATCGCGGTAAGACTGCCCGCGCAATGCCGGTTGACTGACTGACCCGGAACGTCGTGCATGCCCGTCGCGTCGGCCGCGTAGCGCGCGAGATCGCCGCCGCCATAATGCGATTCGGCGAAGATGATGTCGTCGATGGTCGACGGGTCGATACCGGACCGACGAACGACCTCCGGAAGCACGGTGGTGATCAGCGTCTCGGGGGGGGTGTTGACCAGCGTCCCCTTGAACGACCGGCCGATGGCTGTCCTGACGGCACCGACGATGACGGGTGTTGGCATGGTTTTCGAACCTCGGCTTTCGGCTTAGGTGACTTTACAAAAGTAGCAGATACTGTATCGGTGTCAGGAGGTGACCGGCGTCACTCCGGCTCTGGCACGTAGAAGTGCTCGTCGCGCAGCCGGAAGGCCTCCTTCGTTCCGTGCTGCGCCCGGGTCTTGACGAAGTTGAACTCGCCGGGCGCGAACTGCAGGTTTGTCCCGTACGCGTGGAAAAGGTAGCTGGCCACTTCTTCACCCTGATAGGCCTGGCTCTGCTCGACGAGGCGGAACGCTTCCTTGGCGATGACGACGCCGTCGGCGGGCATCTTCGCGGCCTTTTCCGCCCAGTACCTGGCCCTGGCCGGGACCGAAGCCGGATCGCACGTGTCGGTGAAGATGCCGAGGTGCTCGATGGTGCCCGCCTCGATGAGGTCGCCGGTCAGCAGCAGCCGGCGCGCCAGCACCGGCCCGAGCCGGTGGAAGAACATATGCAGACTGCCCAGCGCGGGCCCGAGGAACCGGGTGGCGGGCATGCCAATCTTGGCGTCGCGACCGATAACCGAGATATCGGTCATCAACGCCATCTCGAACCCGCCGCCCAGCGCATACCCGCTGATCTCCCCCACCGTGACCTTCGGAAAGCCCATCAGGTTGTGGTAGAAGCCGAACGACTTGCGGTCCACCGTCAGACGCCGCCGCTGACTCGGGCGGCTCTTCGCCGGTTTGTCGTCGCGCTCGCCATACCAGCCGTACGCGTTGTTCATGTCCGCGCCGGTGCTGAACACTCCCTCGGCGCCACGCAGCAGCACCACGGTGATGTCGTCGTCTTCGGCGACGCGATCCAGGTGGCGCGCGACGGTGTCACGCATCGTCGCGTCGTACGAATTGCGTTGGCCTGGGTTGTTCAACGTGATGGTCGCGATCCGCTTCTCGGAATCCACGTCGAAGAGCACGCGGTCGTCGGGACTGGTCATCTAACGGACTCCTGATGGTTGGTGCTCGAGATCAGTTTGGCTTCAATGGTTTTGTCATTGCCGACGGCGAGTGTGTTGCGCCTGGCGACGGCCAAGTGACCCTGCGCGAGCCGCACCGCCCTTGCCGAATCGCCGTCACGAATGGCGTCCAGCAACCGCTGGTGATCGCGCAGTGCGGCGCGCATGGTCTTGCGCGCCATCGGGTCACCTTCGTCGCTCCACACCGAGGATTCATGCGCCGACCAGATCAGCTCTAGCGAGCCGATCAGCAATATCATCGGTTCGTTGCCGCATCGGGAGACGACCGCTTCGTGAAACCGCCGGGCGTTGGGCACATACCGCGACAGGTCGTCGAATTGTTCTGTCTGAAGGTCGATTTCGGCCTCGAGGTAGGGCACGACTTCGGTCATCCGGTCGTCGCGTGCGGCGCACATCCCCGCGCAGATCGGTTCTAGGTGCAGCAGCGCACCGCTCACGTCCGCCGGCGTCGCGGACCGCGACTGCAGCACCATGCTGATCATGTGGGCGGTCCGGTCGGCGGATGGCAGGTGTACCACCGCCCCGCCCATGTTCCCGCGGCGCACCGAGATCAGCCCATCCGTCTCCAGAATGTGGATCGCCTCGCGCACCGCCGGTGGGCTGACGCCGAATTCGGAGAACAGGCTCTCCTGCGACGGCAACACGTCGCCTTCCTTGAGCCGTCCGGACAGGATGTCTTCCCGCAGCCGGGAGGCGACGATCTCCGCGACGCGCGGTTGACGAATGCGCTGGACGACCACTAGTTCTTGACCCGCCGCTTGCCGAATTGGAAGCCGATCAGTTTGTCGGGCGGCGACGCCACCGTCTTGAACTCACCGATGCACAGCACCTCGTCGTCCAACAGCAACCGCGCCTTCGACGTGACCCTGCCTTCGTCTTCGGACCGCTCGATGTCGAAGTGGAGTTCGGTCACGATGGGTGTCGGCCTGCGGAATGTCACCGTCAGCGATCGCGTCTTGCCCGTCCGCCTGGCGGCGCAGCTCTGGTGTTGGGTGATGCAGTCGAAGAAGACCGCGAGAAAGCCGCCGTTCACCAGTCCCGGTGGGCCCTCGTAGACGAGCGGGAAGGTGACGCGGCCGGATGCGATCTCGTCGTCGAGATGGTCGAACGTGTACTCAGGAAAGCACGGGTTGTACGCGCCGGCGTCGAATGCGTGGTCCAGATAGACGCGTTGCTCCTCGCCGCCCGCCCCGATCCGGGGCGTCGGGTCCGGCGCGACGGCGGTCGCCAACTCCCGCTCCCAATCGGCGAACTGCGCGAGCATGGCATCGACCGTCGGATGCTCGTGCTCCAAGGACAGGAGCAGCCCGGTCAGTCGCCGCAGCGCGCCTGCGGCGGCGATAGTCTGCGCCAGCGGCCGCTCGCCGTATCGCGGTGTGCCTTCCGTCATGGGTCCTCTTCCATGTTCCGTTGGCGCGCTTTCCTTGCTAACTTGTACAGGATAGCAATACTGTATGGCTAACCGTATAGCTAGGGATTGGCGGATTCAACGGTGACTGACGTCGAGGCCGACGGCTCGGTGGCAGCGTGGCGGGACGGCGATGTCCTGCGGCTCACGCTCGATCGCCCGTCGAGGCGCAATGCGTTGAGCCATTCGATGATCGAGGCGTTTGTTGGCCTGCTGACCGACGCGGCGACCGATGATTCGCTTCGGGCCATCCATATCCGTGGAGCGGGAAACGACTTCTGCACGGGCGCGGACTGGGTTTCAACCAACAGCGCCGGCCAACGGCCGCGCACCGGCGATCTGGTGCGACGCATTCCCCACACCGCCAATCGAGTGATCGAACTTGTCCATAGCATCCAGTTGCCCGTCGTCTGCAGCGTGCAGGGTTGGGCCGTCGGCCTTGGCTGCAATCTGGCCCTGGCCGCTGACTTCACGGTGGCCGCCGACGACGCCGTGTTCTGGGAGCCGTTCGTCGGTCGCGGCTTCTCCCCGGATTCTGGTTCCACGTGGCTGCTCCCCCGGCTCGTCGGGTTGGCCCGGGCCAAGGAGATGCTGATGCTTGGAGAGAAGGTCAGTGGAAGCGACGCTGCGGACTGGGGACTGATTCACCGCTGCGTGAGCCCGGCCGAACTCGACGCCGCCACCGAGCAACTGCTGACGCGGCTCGCGTCCGGGCCAACGGTCGCGATCGGGCTGGCCAAGCAGGCCATCAATCACGCTCAGCATGCCACCCTGGATCAGGCCATGACGCAAGAGCTTTTCAATGTGGAGTTGTCCTGCCGGACAGCTGATTTCAAAGAGGGCCTGGCGGCGTTCCGCCAAAAGCGCACACCGGATTTCGGTGGAAGGTGACCATGAAGGACATCAAGTACAACGTCGACGGGCACAAGGCCACGATCACGCTGAACCGGCCCGATGCACTCAACGCGCTCAGCCCGGCCATGATCGGCGAATTGCGGGCCGCGTACGACGAGGCCGAAAACGACGACGACATCTGGATCCTCATCGTCACCGGCACCGGGCGCGCGTTCTGCACCGGTGCCGATGTCACGGAGATCCCAGAGGACGGCCGGGTGATCTACGAGCGGCCGTACCTGTCCACATACGACCAGTGGGAGGCACCCCAGGAGGGCACCCCGCCGTTCCGCAGGATGGCCAAGCCGGTGCTGACCGCCATCAACGGATTGTGTTGTGGCGCAGGGCTGGACTGGATCACCACCGGCGACATCGCCATCGCCTCGGAGAAGGCGACGTTCTTCGACCCGCACGTCAGCATCGGTTTGGTGGCCGGTCGCGAGATGGTTCGGCTGGCCAGGGTGCTGCCGCGCAATATCGCGCTGCGCATGGCCCTGATGGGCAAACATGAACGGATGAGCGCGCAACGCGCCTACGACCTCGGCATGATCAGCGAGGTCGTCGAGCACGACAAGCTCCTCGAACGCGCCAACGAGATCGCCGACATCGTGAACACGAATGCGCCGCTGGCCGTGCGGGGCACGCGGCTGGCCATCCACAAGACGCTGGACCTGCCGCTGCACGAGGCCGAGATCCTTGCCGAGACGTTCCGCGAGCGCGTCATCCGCACCGAGGACGCGCTCGAAGGACCGAAGGCGTTCATGGAAAAGCGCGGCCCGAACTGGCAGTGCCGATGACGCCGTTCGAAACAATCCAGCTCGACGTCGACGTCGCCAGTCACGTCGCGACGATCACGCTGAACCGGCCGGATTCGCTCAACTCGTTCAACCGCACCATGTGCGAGGAGATGGCCGAGGCCTGGCGCATCGTCAAACTCGACGAGTCGGTGCACGCCGTGGTGCTTCGTGCGGCAGGCAGCCGGGCATTCAGTGCCGGGCTCGACATCAAGTCGCCGTACGAGCAGCCGGAGAACGTGTGGAACCACCAGGATCCAGGCGAGGCCCTCAGCCCGAAATGGCAGAAGATGTGGAAGCCCGTGGTCTGTGCCGTTCAGGGGATATGCACCGCGGGCGCGTTCTACTTCGTCAACGAGTCCGATGTGGTGATCTGCTCCGAAGACGCGACGTTCTTCGACTCGCATGTCAGCGCCGGCTTGGTGTGCGCGCTGGAGCCGATCGGGTTGATGCGCCGCGTCGGTTTGGGCGAAACGTTGCGAATCGCGTTGATGGGCAACGATGAACGCGTCGGCGCCGATACCGCGCTGCGGATCGGGCTGGTGTCGGAGGTGGTCTCCCCCGATCGGCTGTGGGCACGCGCTCACGAGATCGCGGCGGCGATCGCCGCAAAGCCGCCGTCGGCGACACAGGGCACCGTGAAGGCGATCTGGGAGTCGCTGGACAAGCCCTACCGTGCCGCATTGGAGCAGAACCTGATCTACACGCGGCTGGGAAATCCCCTCGGCCAGGCCGAACTGGCCGCCCATGGCAATGGCGCGCCGGCCAAGCCATGGGTCCGCTGATGCCCGATCACCCGCTCAGCAGGTGCATCGCCGATGTGCTCGAGCTGCAGCCGACCGCATCTGCCATCGAGTACGACGGCGAGTGGTCGACCTGGGGCGAGGTCTCCGGTTTCGCCCAGCAGATCAAGGCACTCGGGGTTGGGCAGCGTCA
>JAVRPX010000419.1:0-8399 GCA_032161985.1 Mycobacterium sp. | reverse complement strand
CCCGGCCTTGGTGGCCCCGTAGATGCCCGCCTCGCGGGCCGGCGTCGAGGCGGCCAGCGTGCTGATGTTGACGACGGCGCCGTGGCCTCGCGCGGCCATGCCCGGCACCAGCTTCTGCACCAGGATGTAGGGCGCACGCAGGTTCAGGTTCACGTGCTCGTCGAAGAACGCGTCGTCGGTGTCGGCCGTCGCCCCGAACCTGTAGACGCCTGCGTTGTTGATCAGGATGTCGACCGGGCCAGCCTCGTCGGCCAGCCGCCGCACCTCGTCAGCCCTTGACAAGTCGGCGGCGACGAAACGTGCTTTTCCGCCGCCGTTTTCGATCGCGCGCACCGCCTCTGCACCCCGTTCGGGGCTGCGGCCGTGCACCACGACTTCGGCCCAGCGCGGCTAGCTGCTCCGCGATCGCCCTGCCGATGCCCGCGGTCGCCCCGGTGACCAATGCAGTTGAATCCTCGAGTGTTGTTGCCATGCCTCAATCAAGCGCGGGCCCGGCTCGGCTGTTCCGGATCGGCGATGCACAAAACTTATCGCGGCTATCGGGCACCGATATCGACGGCCGCAATACCCCCGCGCCGCCCTGCGTTCTGACCGACATGACCAAAAACATCCGCGTCGGCGTCCAGCTTTGGCCCGGCGGTACGCCCGACTACCGAACCTGGCGCGAAGCGGTGCTGACCGCCGAGGACCTCGGCGTCGACGCCATCTTCGGCTACGACCACTTCCACAAGCCGTTCACCGAGTCGTCGGAGGACGGCCTGCCGCTGTTGATGCCCGAGCAGCCCGACGTCAACAATTTCGAGGGCTGGACCGCGCTCGCATCGTGGGGTGAGATCACCAGCCACGCCGAACTGGGCCTGTTGGTGACGGGCGCCGGCTATCGCAATCCCGACCTGCTGGCCGACATGGCCCGAACCGTGGACCACATCAGCGGCGGCAGGCTGATCCTCGGCCTGGGCTCCGGCTGGTACGAAAAGGATTACACCGTCTACGGATACGACTTCGGCACGGTCAAGTCCCGGATGGATCTGTTCGAGGACAACCTGGTTCGCATCGAGAACCGGCTGACCCGGTTGGTCCCGTCGCCGGTGCGCAAGATCCCATCCTCATCGGGGGCATGGGAGTCAAGCGGACCCTACCGATCGTCGCCAAGCACGCCGACATCTGGCACACCTTCGCCAGCGTGGCCGAGTATCGCCGCAAGAATGCGATCCTCAAGGACCTAGCGGCCGAAGCCGGCCGCGACGAAAGCCGGATCGAGCGCGCCGTGCACTGGACCGGACGCGAGAATGCCGACTCGTTCCTAACCGAGGGCGTCACCCTGTTCACCAACGAGATCCACCCGACCGACGATGGCTACGACTTCGGCGAGCTCAAGGACATGCTGGAGTGGCGCGACCGGCAGCGCTAACGAGTTCCGCCGCGCGGCTGCGGCGCAACGCTGATCGGTGCCCGGGTGATCGGGGTGCGCGTCACACCGATCTCCGGCGACTTGGTCGGCCGCGGTCGGTACGTCGGGGTGTACCTCGGCGCCGTGTTCACCGACGACGCCGACTCCGGCGGTGGGGGTGGCGGGGGTGGCGCGGGTGGCGGGGGTGGTGGCGGCGGTTCCGCGCTGGTCGCCACCGGAACCGGCGCGGCGCTGGTCGGCGCGGTCGGGGTCACCGAGGACGTCACCTCGTCGACGGTGTTGGCTGGGCCGCGGAACACCAGCAGCACGCCCGACACCACGATCGCGGCCACGGCGGCGGACGCCGCGAGGATGGCCGTGAGTGCCGGCTTGGTTCGGTACCACGGCGGCGGTGCCGGTGTGAAACTCCAGGTGTTGTCGTCGAACGCGTCGAAGTGGCCATTGTCGTTGGGAAAGTCATTGGAATCCGACCGGCTATCCCAGAAGTTGTCGTCCGGTTCGTCCCGCAGATCGTCGCCCGGGTCCTTCGGCGGGGACTCGAGGTCCTCGGCTGGCTGGACCTCGAGGACGTCGTCATCGCTGGTCAACCCGTCCGGACCGGCCGGGTCGTCCCAGAGGTAGTCGAAGTCCCCCGAGGCCTCGCGTTCAACCACATACAGATGTTAGCGCTCGTACCAGGGCAAATGCGCGGCCAGCCGTAAACCGGACTGAGTCATAAGAATTCGCACCGGCACGATCGCCGCCACGGTAGGGTTCGGTCGCCCCGCTGGAATTCATTCACCGCGGCGATCCGGCGCCGTAACCTCCGCGCCACCGCGCCGCCTCCTACCCATCGGAAGGTTCGGCAATGACCAAGTCTCTTGTGGCAGTCTCCGCTGCGTCCGCGCTCGTCCTGACAGGCGTGATCGCGTGCGCCCCGCCCCAGAAGGACAACTCGGGAGGCGACACGTCCTCCGGTGTCAAGGTCAGTGAAGCAACCTCTGCCGCAGATTTCGGCGGGATGGACGCTCTCGTCGAGGCGGCCAAGAAGGAGGGCGGGCTCAATGTCATTGCCCTGCCGCCAGATTGGGCCAATTATGGGGCCCTCATCAAGGCCTTCTCCGACAAGTACGGCATCAAGGTCAACTCGGCGCAGCCCGACGCCGCGAGTCAGGACGAGATCAACGCCGCCAACCAGCAGAAGGGCAAGAGCAGCGCGCCGGACGTCTTCGATCTGGGCCAGTCGGTGGCGCTCGCCAACACGTCGATGTTCGCGCCGTACAAGGTCGCGACGTGGGACGACATCGCCGCGGCGTACAAGGATCCCAACGGCGCGTGGGTCAACGATTACGGCGGTTACATGTCCATCGGCTTCGACTCGGCGAAGGTGCCGCCGGTCACGAACGTCAACGATCTCCTGAAGCCGGAGTACAGCGGCAAGGTCGCGTTGAACGGTGACCCGACGCAGGCCGGAGCCGCGTTCTCCGGGGTGTTGATGGTGGCGCTGTCGCAGGGTGGGTCGGCCGACGACATCGCTCCTGGCGTCGAGTTCTTCCGCAAGCTCAAGGGTGCGGGCAACTTCCTGCCGGTCGATCCGACTCCGGCGACGATCGAGTCGGGCCAGACACCGGTGGTGATCGACTGGAACTACCTGAACGCGGCCGAGACCAAAAAGCTGCCGTCGTGGCAGGTGGTGGTGCCACCTGGGGCTGCCGTCGCCGGCTACTACTACCAGGCCATCAACAAGGACGCCCCGCATCCCGCCGCCGCGCGCCTGTGGCAGGAGTTTCTCTACAGCGACGAGGGCCAGAACCTGTTCGCCCAAGGCGGCGTCCGGCCGGTACGAGCCGACAACATGATGGCCGCAGGCACTCTCGACAAGACGGTGTCCTCTCAGTTGCCGATCATCGACGGTCCTGTCACCGTCCCGTCGCCGGACCAGACCGAGAAGGCCACCAAGTATCTTTCGGAAAACTGGGCGAAGGCGATCGGCTGACGTTGGTGCGGAAGCTGCGAGAGGGGCTGCCGCTGCTGCCGTTCCTGGCCGTTGTGGTGATCTTCCTGATCATCCCGACCGTGACGGTGATCGTCAGTTCGGTATACGCCGACGGCGTGTTGTCGTTCGCGCGGATCCAGGCGCTGTTCAACGACACCGCGCTGGCCGCACTGGGCAAGAGCGTGCTGCTGTCGGGCAGCACCGCCATCATCGGGGCCGTACTCGGTGCGGTGTTGGCGTGGCTGATCGTGAGCAGCCCGCCCACGTCGATGGTGCGCCGCGCCGTGATCTCGTTGTGCAGTGTGCTGGCCCAGTTCGGCGGCGTCGCATTGGCATTCGCCTTCCTGGCCACCGTGGGGCTCAACGGCGTGCTGACGTTGTGGGTGCAGCAGGTCTTCGGCTTCAACCTCGCAGGCTCCGGGTGGTTGTACAGCCTGACCGGACTGATCCTGGTCTACACCTACTTCCAGATCCCGTTGATGGTGATCGTCTTTGTGCCCGCTCTCGAGGGACTGCGGGATCAGTGGCGCGAGGCAGCGGTCAGCCTCGGCGCGTCGACGTGGCGCTACTGGCGGGAGGTGGCGGTCCCACTCTTGACGCCCGCGTTTCTGGGATCGGCGCTTCTGTTGTTCGCCAACGCTTTTGCGGCATATGCGACGGCGGCCGCTCTGGTCAGCCAGGGCAGCCCGATCGTGCCGCTGTTGATCCGGTCCGCGCTCACCAGCGAGGTGGTGCTCGGCCAGTCGGGGTTCGCCTACGCGCTGGCCCTCGAGATGATCGTCGTTGTTGCCCTGGTGATGGTGGCCTACAGCGCACTGGTGAGACGCACGGCGAGGTGGCTGAGGTGAGGCGCACAGGATTGGGCGGCAAGGTCTTTCGTGCGGCGCTGTGGGTAGCCTTCGGATTGTTCTTCTTGTTCCCGCTCTACGCGATGGCCGACTTCTCCACCCGCAACCTGATTGCAGGCGGCCGCACCATGCAGGCGTGGAAGAACCTGATCGCCGACGACGCGCTGTACCAGGCGATCGTGATTTCGTTGCTGCTTGCGGTTTTCACGGTGACCGCGATGCTGCTGGTGTTGGTGCCGACCATGATCTGGGTGCGGCTGCGAGCACCTTGGGCCAAGGGCATGGTGGAGTTCCTGTGCCTGCTTCCCTTGACCATCCCGGCACTGGTGATCGTGGTCGGGCTGCGCAACGTGTATCTGTGGGTGACGTACTTCCTCGGCGAATCCGCATTGACGCTGACGTTCGTCTACGTCGTGCTGGTGTTGCCGTTCGCGTACCGGGCCATCGATGCGGCGCTGGCGTCCATCGACCTGCAGACGCTCGCCGAGGCGGCACGCTCGCTGGGCGCAAGCTGGCCGACGACGATCCTGCGGGTCGTGGTGCCCAACATCTGGTCCGGCATCCTGTCGGCCGCCTTCATTTCCATCGCGGTGGTGCTTGGCGAGTTCACCATCGCGTCGCTTTCCGGATTCCAGACGCTGCAAGTGCAGATCGTCGCGATCGGCAAGACCGACGGCCCCACATCCGTCGCCGCGTCGCTGGCCGTGCTGCTGTTCGGTTTCGTGCTGCTGTTGATCCTTTCGCTGGTGACCCGCGGGCGCCGCCGCGGCAGCGCTGCCGTCGACCCCGCTGTCCCTACCCCCGCCCCCACTGGAGTCTCCGCATGACGAACGGCGTCGCCGTCGAACTCAACGACCTCACCCGGGTGTACGGCAGCGTGAAGGCGCTCGACGGGTTCACCCTGCACATCGCGCCCGGCGAGCTCGTCGCGCTGCTCGGGCCGTCCGGCTGCGGAAAAACCACCGCGCTGCGGATCCTGGCAGGCCTCGACGAAGCCACGTCGGGCACCGTGTCGGTCGGCGGCCAGGACGTCAGCGGTGTGCCTGCCAACAAGCGCGACATGGGCATGGTGTTCCAGGCGTACAGCCTGTTCCCCCATCTGACCGTGCTCGACAACGTCGCATTCGGCTTGAAAATGCGCGGAAAACCCAAGAGTGACCGGACTTCTCGGGCCGCCGACATGCTGGACTTGGTGGGCCTGTCGGCACACAAACACAAGTACGCCAGCGAGCTCTCTGGCGGCCAGCAGCAGCGGGTCGCGCTGGCAAGGGCGCTGGCGATCCAGCCGCGGGTGCTGCTTTTGGACGAGCCGCTGTCCGCACTGGACGCCAAGGTGCGCACCCAGCTGCGCGACGAGATCCGTCGCGTCCAACTCGAAGTCGGCACGACGACCCTGTTCGTCACCCACGACCAGGAGGAGGCGCTGGCGGTCGCGGACCGGGTCGGCGTGATGAGCCAGGGCAGGCTCGAGCAGCTGGCCGCTCCTGCTGATCTCTACGCCAACCCGGCGACTCCGTTCGTCGCTGACTTCGTCGGCCTCAACAACAAGGTCCCTGCCGAGGTGTCGGACGGCCGTGCGCAGCTACTCGGAACGTCGGTGCCCGCGTTGTCCGGCTCTATCTCCGCAGGCCAGGGACTGGCGATGGTCCGCCCCGAATCGGTCACCGTCACATCCGATCCGGCAGGCACGTCGACCGTCAGCTCGGTGGCGTTCCTCGGGCCGATCTCGCGGGTGTACTGCACCCTGCAGGACGGCTCGGTGATCAGCGCTCAGATGGCGAGCGCGCAGGCCCGAGGATTCACCCCGGGGGGTTCCGTTTCCGTCGGTGTCGAACCGACCGGCGTGTTAGTCGTGAAGGGTGAGAACGCCGCCTGACCATCCGAGATCGCGCGCCAGCATGTCCGCCGTCGTCTCGCGGCGCACGATTTCACGCGCCTCTCCCCGCCGGACGGCGATGATCGGCGGCCTGCCGACCATGTTGTAGTTCGACGCCATGCTGTGCTGGTAGGCGCCGGTGCCCGCGACGGCCAGCAGATCACCGGGATGGACATCGGCGGGCAGCTCAATGTCGCGGGCGATCTCGTCGCCCGATTCGCAATGACGGCCCGCGACCGTGACGATGTTCGTCGGGCCAAGTGAGTGGCGGTTAGCCAGCGCCACAGTGTATTTCGCACCGTAGAGCGCGACGCGTGGATTGTCGGACATGCCGCCGTCCACCGCGACGAACGTGCGCCCACCGGATTGAGACTTCACCGACGCCACCCGGTACAGCGTCACCCCGGCGCGGGCGCTGACCGCGCGTCCTGGCTCGATCACGATCCGTGGTCGCGGGAACCGCTCCGAGGCGCACGCCCAGTCCAGGGCATCGTCGATGACGTCGGCGAGCTCGGCCAGATCGAGTTCGGGATCGCCTGTGATGTACGGGATGCCGTGGCCGCCGCCGATGTTGAGTTCGTGCAGGATGACGCCGTGCGTGGCCCGAATGTCTGCCATGGCGGCGATCATCCTGCGGATGGCCTCCCCATACAACGCGGGATCGGTGATCTGTGATCCGATGTGACAGTGCAACCCGACCAGCTCCAGAAGTGGCTGGTGCAGAATCCGTTTCACCGCTTCGGCGGCGTGACCGCCCGCGAGGGTGAAGCCGAACTTCTGGTCGTTGACACCGGTCGTCACCGCGGCATGGCCGTGGATGTCGATGTCCGGTGTCACCCTGATCAGTACTCGTTGCGGCCGTCGCACTTCGCAGGACAGATACGCGATCTCGATCAGCGAGTCGACGACCACACGGCCGACGCCAACCTCGGCAGCATCGTTGAGCTCATCGAGCGATTTGGCGTTGCCGTGCATGATGATCCGGGCCGGATCGACGCCGCCTGCGAGCGCGGTCGCCAGCTCACCGCCGGAGCTGACGTCGACGCCTGCACCCTCCTCGGTCACCCAGCGCGCGACGGTCGTCGTCAGCAGCGCCTTGGCGGCATAGACGGTTTCCGCGTTGTGCAGCGTGGTGCGGTACCGGGTCAGCCGGTGCCGAAAGTCTGATTCGTCGAGAACGTATGCCGGTGTGCGGAACTCGTCGGCGATGTCCGTCAGCGGCACATCTCCGACGCAGAGGCGGCCCAGGTCGTCGACGCCCGCGGTCAACGGCCAGATGGCCGGGTCTATTCGGGTCGCGGCGGCGTGGTGCAAGGACGGCAGGTAGTCCAGCAATGTCATAAGGCCACCGTGCGCCGGTCATGGCCGGATGGCACGAGTCTTGACGGGGTCTTGACGCGCAGGCGGTCAATATTGATGCGCTGCGGTCAGACGTCTTTAACCGGCTCGATTCCGAGATCTGAGTAGGTGATCAGCGCGACGAACGGGACGCCTCGGGCAGCGAAGCGTTTGGCGGCGATGTCGCCGCGGTCCACCATCGGGATCACGCCGGTGACCACAGCGCCAACCGCCGTCACGCGCTCGTATGCCTTCTCGGTGGAGCCGCCGGTGCTGATCACGTCGTCGACGAGCAGCACGCGAGTGCCTGCCGCCAGCCTGGTGCCTTCCACCCACTGCTCACGGCCGCGCTGCTTCTGCTCCTTGCGCACCGAGAACCAGGCCTTGCCGGTGACCATCGCGACGCCGTGCGCCAGCGGGTCCGCTCCCATGGTGAGGCCGCCGACCGCGTCGAATTCGATCCCGTGCGCTGCAGCGAGGTCGGCCACCGCGCGGCTGACGATCGCCAGCCGCTCCCCGGTGTCGACGGCGAACTTGCCGTCGATGTAGTCGTGGCTGAGCTGGCCGCTGGCCAACTTGAACGGCTCGGCGCGATGCTCATAACCACGGGTGCGGATGAGATCGAAGGCCGCTTGCCAGGTGTCCGGTCGGTCGGTCGAAGACATATCAGGATGGTATTTCAGGCCTGCCGCGACCGACGCGTCAACTCGATGGCGGCCGAACGCAATTCGTCGATCGAGTCGATGGGTACGGCGTAACCGATCCGGGTGTAGGCCACACCGCGCTGCGTGACGACCCTCAGGTCGAGACCGTACCGGTCGGCGCCGGTGCAGGTGGCCGCGGTGGTGTCGGGATATCCGCCCAGCACCTGCGCCATCGCGACCAGGGCGTCGGCATGGTCGGCGTTGAGATGGGCGATCGCCCCGTCGGCCCGCGGCGAAACCGCGTCGG
>JAVRPX010000418.1:0-2675 GCA_032161985.1 Mycobacterium sp. | reverse complement strand
CCCACAGGTCCAGGCCCGACACGGCGACACGAATCTCGTCTTCGGAAGTGAGATCGAACGGAACCGGCTGCGCACCTGTCTCGGCGCCGAGCTTGGTCAACTGCTCGGAGTCTCGCCCACCCGCATACACAGTCGCACCTCGACTGGCGAGCCGACGGACCGTCGCCGCCCCAATGCCACCGCTCGCGCCCGTTACCAGCACTCGGCGCCCCGCGAAATCAGCCACGCGCCATCTTCACATAGCCTGATTTCTCGTGACCGGGAACGACGCCGCAACCGTCAGAGTCGACGGGCTCTTGCTCGACTGCGACGGTGTCCTCGTCGACTCTCACAGCGCGGCGGCCGTTGCCTGGAACCAGTGGGCGAAGCGCTGGGCACCGGGTTTCGACTTCCACCGCGATGTCGAGCACGGCAGACGAATTGCGGATCTCGTCGCCGAATTGATAACCACACCAGGCGATGTCGCCGCGGCTGCTGCTGACCTTACGCGGCAGGAGCTTGACCACGCCGCAGACGTGGTACCGATGCCAGGCGCACGCGAACTGCTCGAATCCCTGCCCCGGGGAACATGGGCGGTCGTAACGTCCGGCGGTCGTGCGATTGCCACTGCCCGCATGGCGTCGGCCGGCCTCGTCCCAGCGGACGTACTGATCACAAGCGAAGACGTCGCACGCGGGAAACCCTTTCCGGACCCGTATCTGCTCGCCGCCCAGCGCCTCGGCGTGTCGCCCGAACGCTGTGCCGTGTTCGAGGATGCGCCTGCGGGAATCGAGGCAGCGCGCGCAGCTGGTGTCGCCACCATCATTGGCGTCGGCCCGGTCGCCGCGACTGCCCGTGTCACTCTGGCCGTCGCCGATTTGCGCGGCGTCCGCTTCGACGGACGGCGTTTGCGCATCGGCAGCCAGTAGCTCAGCAGCTGGACTTGTATGCCGCGGCGCCGCCTTCTCCGTTGAGGTTCTCCTGCGTGATGATGGTGAAACCGGTTTGCACCTTCTTGGTGTTCTGACCACCTTCGAGCGCCGTCACCGCCTCGTCGACGCCGAACTTGCCGATGATTCCCGGCTCCTGCGCGACGAGTGCCTGCACGGTGCCGTCCCGCAGAGCCTGAATCTGGTTCGGTCCTGCGTCGAAACCGACGATCTTCACCTGTCCGCTCTTGCCCGCCTGTTTGACGCCGGTGGCTGAGCCCTCGGCGGAGAAGATGTTCGTCGCGAAGACACCGACAAGGTCGGGGTCCTTCTGCAGTTGCGCACCGATGAGTTGGGCTGCCGTCGCCGGGTCGTCGTGGCTGTACTGCGCGCCGACGTAAGTGAACTTGCCGTCGGCCTTGACCGCGTCCTCGAAGCCCTTCGCGCGCGCGTCAGTGGTCGAGATGCCGGGATCGACGTTCATGACCATGACCTTGCCGCCCTCGGGATGCAGTTGTTTGATGGCGTCGAAGGCCGCTTTGCCGCCGCCAACGTTGTCGCTGGCGATCGACGACACCGCGTAAGACGGGTCGTTCGTCGTGGTGTCGACGAGCACGACCTTGATCCCGGCGGCGGCCGCCTGCTGAAGGGGCTGCTGCATGGCCTGGACATCGGTGGGCGCGACCAGCAGCGCGTCCGGGCGGCCGGCGACGATGGAGTCCAGGATCGGCTTCTGCAGCGTCGGATCGAACTTCTGCGGGCCTTGCGTGTTGACCGTGACGCCGAGCTTTGCCGCCTCCTCCTGCGCGCCGCACTGCATGGTGATGTAGAACTGGTCGCCAACCACACCCTGCAACAACTGGATGTTGTAGTTCTTGCTGGCCTTCGGCGGAGCGGTAACGGTCGTCGCCGCTGCAGGCGTGGCCCCGTTCGTCGTTTCTCCCGAGCCGCTCGACTGCGGCTTCGAAGACGTGCAGGCCGCCATCGGCAACGTGAGGATGACGGCGCCTAGTGCACCCGCGACGAGCGTTATGTGCTTACGGTTCACTGCCTTTCCTTTCATTTGGAGCCTCTGCGCTTGAAGAGGCCTCGGGACCGGGCACTCCGCATGGCCGCGGCGCGCCGGGTTTGGTCAACGTAGACGGCCGCGATGAGCACCGACCCGACCGCGACGCCCTGCCAGAAGGGTTGGACGCCGATGATGACGAAGCCGGATTGCAGCACGGCGGGAATGAACAGGCCGACTACGGTGCCGAAGATCGAGCCGAAGCCGCCGAAGATGGACGTGCCGCCGATGACCACCGCGGCGATGACGTTGAGGTTGGTCAACGATTGCCCGGCGATCGTCGTGGTGCCGTACTGGGCGAGCGACAGCAGCGCGCCGAGCCCGGCCAGGGTTCCCGCGAGCGCGTAGACGAGTACAAGGTGCCGTGTCACTTTGACGCCGGTGCGACGGGCGGCCTCTTCATTGCTGCCGATCGCATATGTGTAGCGGCCGAACCTGGTCTTGTGCAGCAGGATTCCGCCGAGAACGACAACCACCAGCGCGACGAACGGCAAGCCGGGGATGCCCAATACCTTTGTGTACGCGCTGAAGTCGGTCAGTTCGCTGGGAACCGAACGGATGTCAATGCCGCCAGTGAGAACCTGCGCGAGTCCGAGCGCAACCGACAGAGTGCCGAGGGTCACGATCAGCGCTGGCACTTTGGCGGCGGCCACCAGCACTCCGTTGACGACGCCCCACGCCATGCCGCTGAGGATCGCAGC
>JAVRPX010000417.1:0-4271 GCA_032161985.1 Mycobacterium sp. | reverse complement strand
GCCCGCCACACTCTGCCTCGGACGTGCGTCACCCCACCATGATGTCAGTGCTGGCCCGGCTGCGGCGCTTACGCAGCCCTGGCACCAGCATCGGAACCGTCTCGCGGTACTCGGCGTAAGCGAATGCCTCAATTTTCGACTTGGCCGACCAGCCCGCGCTCGAGTGCGTACATGCTGGCCCCGATGCGATTCGACACGCCGATCTTGGCGTAGCTGCGTTCGACATGGTTGCGCGCCGTCTTCTCGCTGATCCCCAGTTTGGCGGCGATCTCCTTGTTGCTGGCCCCCTGCGCCACCAGCCGCAGCACCTCCACCTCGCGCACCGTCAGTCCGTCGGGCCGCGGCTTCGATGTGTGCGACGCGTGACCCGCCGCGTGCAGCACGGCATCCACGGCGACCTCGTCGAGCTCGCCGTCGCGGACCCGTCCACGCAGCCGCCGCGCCGCGCCCGCGGGCAACAAGGCCTCGCGGTACGGTCTGGGCTCCAGCGCCGACTGGTAGCTGACCGCGGCCGCCACCAGCCGGTCCGGCATCGACAGCTGCCGCGCCGACAGCCCCCGCGGATAACCCGAGCCGTTGAGGCACTCATGATGATTGGCGGCGACCGACGCCACCTCCTGCAGGGCAGGAACTCGATGCAGAATCCGCTCGGTCAGATACGGGTGCAGCCGCATCCGCTCGAACTCTGCCATCGTCAAATCGCTTGGTTTGGACCAGATCTGGTTGGACACGCCGATGCGGCCGATGTCGTGAATGTGAGCGGCCCTGCGGGTCAACGCAACCGCGCCGGCGTCAAGCCCAACCGCCTTGGCGGCATCGGCGGCCAGCTGTGCCGTCGCACGCGAATGCCCAAGGGTGAAAGGGCATTTCAGGTCGACGAAGTCGCCGAGCGCGACGAGCAGTTCGTCCAGCGCCGGTTCGTCGAGCCGGTCCCGCCGGTCCGGCGCATGTTGCAGCGACGTCGCCCACACGTCACCGGTTGCCGGGACGGCCAGCAGTGACTCGGCGTCCTCGACGAACGCGTCCACCACCGCAGGATCGAACTGGCCGCCGCGCCTGCTGCGGGCCATCGCCACCGCGCCGCCGGTGCCGTATTCGCGGTGGTGCACCTCAACCATGTCGGCCACCTGCGCGACGCGCATTTCGATCGGAATCTGCTCGCCCGCCGCGCCTTCGGGCAGTCCGCCGCCGTCGAACCGTTCGAACGTGTACCGCATTGCCGTCTGTACGTCGGACGCCAGACCGATCCGCTCGGCCAGCAGCGCCGCCGACGTGCAGTGCGAGTGGATCAGGCTCGAGATGTGGCCGCGGGCGTTCAGATACAGCGTCGAGATGGTCTTGAGCCGCTGCAACAGCGATTCGCCGTGACGGATGTTGGTGAGCAGGAAGCGTTGATACGGCAGGCCCGACCAGTCCACCAGGTAGGCGCTGCGCCGCACCGAGATGTCGTCGCCGAACCATCGCGCGTACTCGTGCGAGTCGGCGTGGCAGCCGATCCACATGATCAGCGTCGAGTAGTAGATGCAGTCGCGCTGCGCCTGGGGCAGCCCCAGCCGGTCGGCGAGCCGCGTTGCGATCAACGCCGACCGCAACATGTGCTCAGCGGGCTGCCCGAGCCCGAGGTCGATGGCCACCGACAGCGCCGCCAGAACTTCCGCGCGCGTCGGAAGCTCGGGCGGGCGGCCGGAAGTCACCTGCCGATTCTGCGCTGTCGCGCCGGCCGGGTCAGCTGGATAGGTCAAGACGGTCACCGTCGCGATGCCGTGCGATGTCGAACGGCTCGAAGCGGCCCTGTGCGACGACGCAGATGCCTCGTTGGGGCAGCTGGAAGTCGGCCAGGTTCCCTTGCACGGGGTGCGGCCCGATCGGGCCGAGATCCTCGCCGCCGACAACCGCGGCCGAGTCGGCGACCGCCCACACGTGTTTCGGCGCGATGCGGAATTCCTGGCCGTTGGGGAGGTTTCCGGTCAGCCGGATCTTGCCGACGCCAAGCACGGGGCCTACGACGCGGCTCATCATCGCCAGCGTTCTGCGGCTGGTCCACGCCGCGTTGGGCATGCGGCTGCCGATGACACTCATCAGGCGCGTCGCCGCGGTCTTCTTGATGTCGACTCGCCAATCCAGCAGTCCCGCAATGGAAATCTGCAGCGACCACGGGGTGATCCAGGTGGATTCGATGTCGCACACCACCGGGTCGACCGGTGTCACCGAGCTGAAGTAGCGCGAGCAGCTCTGCGGGCCCGGTGTGGTGGCGTAGAAGGTCCAGACGCCGTCCGGATCGCGATGCCACACCGACAAGTAGGCCGGTGAGAAGGAGGTCGTGGGGAAGTCGCGGAACGCGAGGTAGTGCCCGTTGGCGAAGGGCAGACCCATCACGCCGAAGCCGACGACTCGCTCGTCGTCTCCGGAGGGCAGGTCCAGGTGCTTTGTGGCGGTCGCGGCCGCTTGGGGGGTGGCAAAAGTTGTCATGTGGCCATGGTGTGACGGCGGGCGGGCGCGGTGCCTGGGGCATTCGCCTCAATTCGAGGCGTACTCGACGACTACCGCAGCCCGGCGAGTAGCGACGTCACCCCCAGCTTCCACCGCCGCTCGATCAGCGGGCCCGACCCGAGCCATCGGCCCGCCTCCTGCACTGCCAAACCCTGTGCCAGAGCGAGCAATACATGCGCCATGTCGTTTGGGTCGCCCGATAGCAGACCCGCGTCGATGCACCGCTGGATTCGGCCGACGAACACCTCCCGCACCGACGCCCCCGCAGCCAACTCGTCGGGCCCCGGCTCGAAATCCGTGAACGGACGCGAGAACATCACCTGCGCCAGCCGCGGATACGCCCGGCAGAACAATCGGAACACCGGAACCAGCCGCTCCAGATCCGCGACGGGATCCGCCGTCACGGGTACCTTCGTCAGCTCTCCGCCGAGCAGCCGGAATCCCTCGAAGAACATCGCCCGCACCAGGCCGGCCTTGTCGTCGAACAGCTCGTACACCGCGGGCACCGACGTGCCCGCCCGCTCGGCAACCCGGCGCGTGGTGAACCGCGCGATCCCTTCCTCGGAAAGCGTCGCGATCGCGACATCAAGCAGCCGGTCCCGAAGCTCGGGCGTGCGCTGCTTGGCCCTTGGCATCGTGTGGACCTAGCCGAGTGTGAATTCTGTTGCGAGCCCGTCGATTCCGGCCTGAATCGCGTTGAGCGCGGACTCGCGTGCCTTCAGTTTGGTGGCCAGGTGCGCGCCCGCGTGCAACGTCGACGCCGCCGCTGCCGCCACCTCCTGCGCCCGGGCCAGCACCCGGTGGGCCTCCACGATCTCGTCGAGCCAACCGCCTGCAAGTGCCTCGTCGCCTGCGAACGTCGCCGCCATCGAGCAGCCACGCTGGAATGCCGCAGGCGTGAGCCGCTGCCGCATGATCTCGATCGCCGAGATCGGAATCGTCATGCCGATCGCCACCTCGATGGCCTGGCACCTCGACTTGGGCTGCCCCACCCGATGGTCGCCGGAGAGCAACAGGAATGAGCCCATCGCGATGGCCGGGCCCGTCGCCGCCATGATGACCGGCACCGGGAACATCAGGCACCGCTTCGACAGTTCGAAGCCACCGGCCAGCATGCCCAGCGCGGCCTTCGCGTCACCCGACTGGAACACCGCCAGGTCGAAGCCGCCGCTGAACACCCGCTGATTGCCCGCGATCACGACCGCCTGGGTGGAGTCCTTCTCGGCCCGGTCGAGCGCTTCGTTGATCTCCGATTGCATCGCAGGGCCCAACACATTGACCTTGCCGTCGTCGAGGGTGATGGTCGCGACGGATTCGTTGAGTTCGTAGCTAACGGCGCTGGTCATGGCCTCTCCCGTGAGTGCGGCGGCATTTCAGACTGATGTTACGTAACAAAGTTACGAAAGCCAACCACCCGGATTCGGGTAGTGCACTACGCGTGTCCGCCCCGGGGGCCGTCCATAGCGTGAGAACCGACGCCGACGGCGAGGGGTCGATGGCGCGACACAGGGGGCCACGACATGCGATCAAAACGGAAGCGGTCAGCCGACCATCTCGAGTCCGAAGGCCGCAGCACCAAGCGCCGCAAGGAGCCACGCAAGAGCGGTGTGCCCAAGCTCAGTCTCTGGGAATGCGGGATCGGTTCCGTCTGGAAGTGACGCGCTACCCGAGGTCGCGGCGATGCCTGCCGTTGATGATCGTGGTGTGCGCCTCATCGAAGGCCAGATCGTGCAGAACGTTGTTGACCGGCGCGAGGACCGGCGCGTGGAGCGGATTGTCGG
>JAVRPX010000416.1:0-4331 GCA_032161985.1 Mycobacterium sp. | reverse complement strand
GCAGCGAATCTAGGCCGATTCGCGGTAGCGGTTCCCGGAAAACACCAGGAATATCCTCCAGGTCGACAAACTCCAAGGTATCCGACGCTAACGCCCAACTGGCATGTTCGCGAAATCCCAGCACCTGGACCGGCACACCCTCCCGGGCGATTTCCTCCAGCGGCTGTTTGAACGCCTGCCCGTCGGCGGAGGCGACCAGCACGCTGGCCAGTCCCTCGCTGCGTCGAAGCGCGATGTGGTTGAGCATGTCGATGTCGACGTCGCTGTCTTCGTCGATCTTCGGTTTGGCGAAGACCGCGAAGCCCACGTTACGTAATGCCTCCACCCATGGTCGTACGACGTCGGCGCTACCTGGGGCGATGTTGGTGAAGACGGTCGCCTCGGGCTCAAGCGAGACGTCGGGATTTGCATCGGAAAGCTCGGCGGTGCGCGACAGCAGCCACCGGCCGAGCGCGTCGAATCGGGGCCGGTGCGCGGCGGTGGGCCGCCCGCCGAGGATCGAGCCCAGTCCCATGTCCAGATTGGGCGCGTCCCACACCAGCAGCACCCGGGCCGTTGCCTCGGCCGGTGCCACCGGCGGCGGGGCTACATCTTCTATATGCCGGATGTCTTCAGTGAGGCTCATGGTCGTCTCTCCCAGAGCAATTCGGCGACGGCGCTGCCCGCGTGCTGCGCCTTGCCTTCATACTTCGTGACGGGCCGCTGCACCGAGATCGGCAGCGTGTCCGAGGCTGTGACGCGGCGCAGGCGTGGTTCGGCGTCGCCGACTTCGGCGATCTGCTCGGCGTACCCGGCGTGATCGGTCGCGGCGTGGAGGACGCCGCCGGGCCGCAGCCGGTCGGCGATCAGCGCGACGGTCGCCGGCTGCAGCAGCCTGCGCTTGTGGTGCCGGGCCTTCGGCCACGGGTCCGGGAAGAAGACCCGCACGCCGGTCAGCGAGTCCGGCCCGAACATGTGCTCGAGCACATCCACGCCGTCGCCGCGGACCAGCCGGATGTTGGTGACGCCTTCGCGATCGATGGCGCTGAGGAGCTGTGCCAGCCCGCGCCGGTACACCTCCACCGCGACCACATCCAGGTGCGGCTCGGCCTGCGCCATCGCCACTGTCGATATGCCCGTGCCGCTGCCGATCTCCAGCACCATCGGCGCCGACCGGCCGAACCAGGATTCGGTGTCCAGCCGCGGCGCGGAGCCGTCGGCGTCGCGTGCGTGCATCCCCATCTCGGGCCACAGTCGCTCCCACGCCGCCTGTTGCCCCCCGGAGAGCGTCGAGCGCCTGGTGCGGAAGCTGGTGACCCGGGGATGCAAGTGCGGCTCGGCGACATGGGGCCCCGAAGCCGGACGGCCGGCGACGTCCGGCCTGGGCGTTTGCATCCGTCCATGGTCGCTCATACAGGCTCGAGTACCCGCATCGTGGTACAGATTGATACCCAACAGTTGCCTTCGGCTGGTACTGGGGACAACCGCTCGCGATGTGCCCGCGGAGGTGCCAACATTTGCGATGTGGACCGGGTTTCAACCGGGTGGGCACGAGGGAAGGCCGCCAGATTTTCGTCGCTGCGCTGACACGATTTGCTGAGCAGAGCCGCAATCCGCGGTTGACACCGATCATCGGGCATATTGCCGCCCCGCCACGTGTTGCGGTGCTGGGGCGTGACAGGGTGGGTCGCGGCACCGTGGGTGTCGCGCTGACGCGAGCGGGGGTGACGGTGACGCCCGACGCCACCGTCGCCGACGTACATGTCCTGGTTATCGCCGAGGCGCTCAAGCCGGAGGACCGTGCTCAGCTCGCGGCCGCCGACCGTCCGATCGTCACGGTGCTGAACAAGGCGGACCTGACGGGTCTCGGTGACGGTGGCCCGTTGGCGCGGGCCCATCGCCGCGCCGCCGACTGCCGGGCGGTGACCGGAGTGCCGACGGTGCCGATGGTCGCCTTGCTGGCCACCGCGGAGCTGGATGACGAGTTGATGTCGGCGCTGCGCGTGCTGGTCACCGAGCCCGCGGACCTGACGTCGACGGACGCGTTCGTGCGCACCGGCCATTCGGTGCAGCCCGAGCTTCGTCGACGACTGCTCACCGCGCTGGACCGGTTCGGCATCGCCACTGCCGTCCTCGCGCTCGGAGAGGGTGCGGAGACCGCGACGGTGTCGGCGGTGCTGCGGCGAGCCAGCCAGATCGACAGGGTCGTCGAGCACATCGAGGCGGCGGGCGCCCCGGTGCGCTATCGCCGGGTGCGGTCGGCTCTCACCGAATTAAACTCTCTCGCAGTGCAATCCGGCGACGAGCGACTCGCGGAGTTCCTGTCGACCGATGAGACCGTCCTCGCGGTGATGACCGCTGCGGTCGATGTGGTCGAAGCGGCAGGGGCGGCGGTGGACCGCGGCGACGATGCGGCCGCGCATCTGCGCCGGGCCGTGCACTGGCGGCGCTACAGCCGGGGCCCAGTCGATGCTATGCACCGCAGCTGCGGCGCCGACATCGCCAGGGGCTCGCTGCGTCTGCTCGGGCGGGCCCGATGACCGATCCGGTAGCCGCGGCGGACGCCGTCGTGGCGGCCGTCGATCCGGGGCTGAGTTCACCGGGTGTGGAGAGCCGCGACGTGGTGCTCGTGACGGGCCCATGGCTGGCAGGTACCACCAGCCTTATCGATGCGCTGCGGGAACGGATGCCCGAGCAGACCTTTGTCGAGGCCGACGACCTTGCCCCAGCCGACGCTCCCACCGCGGTGGTTTTCGTGGTGTCCGCGATCACCTCTTTGACCGAATCCGATTGTGCCCTGATGGATCTCGCGGCCAACAACACCGATCTGGTCATCGGTGTGGTAGCGAAGATCGATGCGCACCGCAACTGGCGCGACGTGCTGGCCGCCGACCGGGTTCGGCTTGCCGCACGCGCGCCGCGCTATCAGCATGTGCAATGGGTGGGTGCGGCGGCCGCACCGGATCTGGGCGAGCCGAGGCTCGACGAACTGGTCGGGCTGTTGCGGCAGCGGCTGGCCGATCCCGATGTTCATCGCCGAAACCGGTTGCGCGCGTGGGAAGTGCGGCTGTACACCGTGATCGACCGCTATCAGACCGCCGCCGCCGGATCGGACCGTCAAGCGCGGGTGACCGCCCTGCACAAGAACCGAGACGACATCCTGCGTGGGCGGCGGCTGTCGAAGTCCGAACGCACCATCGCGCTGCGCAGCCAGATTCAGCAGGGGCGCGTGCAGTTGACCTATTTCGCCCGCAATCGCTGCACATCGGTGCGCGCCGAACTGCAGGAGGACGCGTCGAATATGGGGCGGCGCGGGCTCGGCGAATTCGAGTCGTATGTACGGACGCGCGCGGGCGAAGTCATCGATGAGGTGGACGAGGGCATCACCAAACACCTCGGCGACGTCGCGAACGAACTCGGCTTGTCGGCACCGCCGCCGCCACCTCCGCTAGGGGCCCCAGAGGTGGCGCGGCCGCCGTTGAAGACGCGGCGCCTGGAGACGCAGCTGACGATGATCGTCGGCGCCGGCTTCGGGTTCGGGGTCGCGCTCGCGGTAACCCGCTTGTTCGCGGGCCTCGCTCCGGGTCTGACCATCGCGGGTCTGATCGCCGGCGGTGTGGCCGGCCTGCTGCTCACCGTGTGGGTGGTGGGTATCCGGGGGCTGCTGCGTGATCGCGCGGTGCTGGACCGCTGGGTCACCGACGTCACCGCCACGTTGCGCTCCGCGGTCGAGGAACGGGTCGCCACACGGGTGCTGGCCGCCGAAACGGCGCTCACCACCGACCTGGCCGCCCGCGACGAGGTAGAGAGCGCCACGGCGGCCGATCGCGTCGCCGAGATCGACACCGAACTACGAGAGCATGCGGTCGCCACCGCCAGAGCGGCTGTCGTTAGAGACCGCCGACTGCCGCCGCTGCAAAAGGCGCTCGACGCCGTGTGCGCCGAGCTGTACGGCTCTGGGTCCGTCGAAGCCAGGAACGGATCGGATGCGGCGCTGTCGTCAGAGAGCCGTACCGAGTAGCCATTGGTGGACGCTCCCCGTTTGCTGTCAGCAAACAGGTAAGGGTTGCCTAGCAGCAAGTTCCACGGTAGGAAGACGACCACGGGGGATTCACTAGCCGAGCGGTCATTTCCGACTGATGTGGGCTTCACGGACCGCTAGGAGAGAAATCAGCCCGCAAACTGAATCGGTAAAACTGCCAAGAACGTGCTTCTGAATCGTTCCTGTGAGTGATCGGACATACTCCCGATTCCCCGCGGGTATGTCACCCACGTTAACCTCTGTACAGGGACGACCGACGACGCTGCCATTCAGCCTTGGTTGGCGCTATCGGGGCCTGCGTCCTGGCAGA
>JAVRPX010000415.1:0-8786 GCA_032161985.1 Mycobacterium sp. | reverse complement strand
CGCGGTGATGGCGACATCGCCATGCCCGATCTGCAGCAGCGCCCCGACGACGATGATCCCGGAGATCGCGTTGGTCACCGACATCAGCGGGGTGTGCAGCGCATGGTGCACGTTGCCGATCACGTAGTAGCCGATCACGATGGCCAACGCGAACACGGTCAGGTGCACCTGCAGCGCGGCCGGCGAGAGCGCGATGAGCGCGAACAGCACCGCCGCGACGGCGAACGTCAGTCCCAGTCGGCGCGCGGTGGTCATGGGTTTCTTGACCGGCCCGACCTCAACCGGAGCCGTCGCGGCAACCGGAGCCGCGGACACCTGGACGGGCGGCGGCGGCCAGGTGACCTCGCCGTCGCGGACCACCGTCACCGAGCGCTGCACCACATCCTCGAAGTCGAGGATCAATTTCCCGTCTTTCTCCGGGGTGAGCAGCTTGAGCAGGTTCACCAGGTTGGTCCCGTACAGCTGTGACGCCGTTGCGGGCAGGCGGCCCGCCAGATCGGTGTAGCCGATGATCGTCACGCCGTTGTCGGTGACGATCGCCTGGTCCTTGACGGTGCCCTCGACGTTGCCGCCGTTGGCCGCAGCCATGTCGACGATGACGCTGCCGGACTTCATCGAGGCCACCATGTCGCCGGTGATGATGCGCGGCGCCGGCTTACCGGGGATCAGCGCGGTCGTGATGATGATGTCGACGTCCTTCGACTGCTCGGCGTAGAGCTGCTCCTCACGGGCCTTGTAGTCGTCGCCCATCTCCTTGGCGTAGCCGGTGGTCGAAACTTGCGCCTCCGGCGACTCGATCGAAAGATATTCCCCACCAAGAGATTTGACCTGATCCGCGACCTCTGGCCGGGGATCGGTGGCGCGCACGATGGCGCCAAGGCTGCCTGCCGCACCGACAGCCGCCAGACCGGCCACGCCCGCGCCGACGACGAGCACCTTGGCCGGCGGCACCTTGCCCGCCGCGGTCACCTGCCCGGTGAAGAAACGGCCGAACTTGTTGGCGGCCTCGATGACGGCGCGGTAGCCCGCGATGTTCGCCATCGACGACAGCACGTCCAGTGACTGTGCCCGGGAAATACGCGGAACAGCGTCCATGGCCAGCACCGTGATCGGCCTGGTGGCCAGCTGCTCGACGAGCTCCGGCTTGAGCGCCGGGGAAATCAGGCCGATCAGGGTGGCGCCGTCGCGCAGGGAGGCGATCTCCTCGTGGTCCGGCGCGTTCACCTTGAGCACCACGTCGGCCGCCCAGACCTGCTCGGCGGATCCGACGCCGGCACCGGCCTCCGTGAACGCCCCATCGGAGAAGCTCGAGGCCGCGCCCGCGCCGGCCTCGACTACTACCTCGTAGCCCAGCTTGATGAGTTGGCCAACCGTCTGCGGCGTCGCGGCTACGCGCGTTTCGCCAGGCAGCGACTCTCTCGGAATCCCGATGATCATCGATTTCGATCCGATCTAGGTTTCTGTCACGGTCCGGTCGGGGCGCGAGATGGCCCCCCGACACAGCTCGTCGTGGGACGAGTGGAATACGTCAGTCTAAGAGTCGGCCCAAATCAACCACGCGCCCTGTGTCACATGCCGGTGACCCGGTCCGTCAGGTGAGCGCCGGGCGGGCCAGGTGGCGCTGTAGCCGTCACGTGGCAGTAGGCGAATTCGAGTACCGCCTTACTCACACCATCACGGGCTGACGGCGGAACCATGGTCTGCATGGACATGGAATCGACAGCGGCGGCGAATGGACAGCGTGACCACACCGATGAGCCGGCACGCGCCCGCGCCGTGCCGCGTGTGGACATCGAGGCGCTCAACCGGCAGCGGATCAGGTTCAATGGCTTCTTCAGCGGCCCCACCTGGTAATTCACCTTAGGAGTGCGGGCGGCGGTTTCGGATCGCGCCGCAGGGGAATACGTAATCAACGCGCACGTCAAAAGCGACGCGCATTGAGCCCAGTGCCGCGCTCAGGGTTGGCGTATACCTTTGAGTGCGGCACTGTCGCCGCCCCAGGAGGTGACTCTGCGTCTGCGTGTGCGTTACGGGTTAGACCGGGGGATAGGCCGGTGGCGGATACACGCCGCGCAGGATCCAGGCGAACCAGTTGACTCCGTATTCCACCTCGTCGCTCGCGTCATAGTCCGGGTTCGGATCCATGTCATCACCTCTCGCGTAGCGGCTGGTTCTGGCTGAAGTCTAGACCCGCTTCCATAACCGCGACAGCCCGACAACATAAACTGTCCAACCAGTTGATTGATGCCCCGACACCGTCAGGGCCTGCATAGAGTTGAGTCGCCATGTCCGAAGCCACCACCAACGGGATGTCCCGCCGCCAAGAACTGTTGGCCGTCGCCTGTAAGTTGTTCGCCGCGCGGGGATACCACGGCACCCGGATGGACGACGTGGCCGACGCGGTCGGCCTGAACAAGGCGACCGTGTACCACTACTACGCCAGCAAGTCGCTAATCCTCTACGACATCTACAAGGGTGCCGCCGACTTCACCGTTGACGCGCTGCACGACGATCCGACGGCATCGGCGCGGGAGACCATCTACCACTTCACCCGGCGGCTGCTTGTCGGCATCGCAGGCGATATCGAGCGGGCGGCGGTGTACTTCCAGGAGGGCCCCTACATCAGCGAGTGGTTCACCGAGGACCAGGTCGCCTATATCCGCGAGAAGGAAACCCAGGTCTACGAGCACGTGCGGGACGTCATCGACCGCGGCATCGCCAGCGGCGAGTTCTACGACTGCGACTCGCATGTGCTCGCGCTCGGCTACATCGGGATGACGCTGGGGTCCTACCGTTGGCTGCGGCCGCACGGCAGGCGCACCGCTCAGGAAATCGCCGAGGAGTTCAGCACCGCGCTGCTGCGCGGCCTGATCCGCGACGAGACCGTGCGGGTCGAGTCGCCGCTGGGCGTTGATGTCGCTCGATCGACCTAGAACGCGAACCGGTTCACCACGTCATAGTTCGGTATTGGCGTCGCGTACATCAGCCGATAGAGCAGGCGCTGCGGCGTGAACGGAATCGACTCATAGCCTTCACGATCCCTTTCGTGAAGACCTTCGAGAGCCGCGGGCCTGCGGGCGACAGCGTGTCGGAGAGGAGTTCGCCATTGCCGAATCGGTCAGCCAGCCGGGCGAGGGAGCTGAAGTCAACTTTGGTCATCGTCATCGATTCCTCCTCTCGGCGCGATAGTCGATCCACCGCTGCACCAACTCGTCTCGGTAGTCCTGTGCGGAGAACTCGCAGAAGTCCCGGAAGTCCTCAAGGCGCTCCCGCTGCTCGGGGCGGTCCTCATTCAGAAGTGCGAGCCCGAAATCGGCGGCCTCGATGCCAAGGCGCATGCGCGACAGCTGAACGTTGAGGACGCTCGTGAAGCCGCCAGGGGTGACGCGGTAGAGGTGTTGACGGCTCGAGCTTGGCAGCCGCTCGATGATCCCGCCTTCCTGCAGTTGACGCGCGACGGTGCTGACCGAGGCCTTGCTGACCGACAGCGTCTGCGCCAGTTCGGTCAGCGACTGCTGCGGCGGGTCGCAGATCAGCAGCCAGCCGTAGACGCGCCCTGCCAAGATGAAGTTGTGAAATCCACCCTGCTGTCGCGGCGCGATCTCGACTTTCTGCTCTATGAATGGCTGCGCATCGACGAGCTGACGAAGCGGGAGCGGTTCGTCGAGCACTCCCGCGAAACCTTCGACGGCGTCCTCGACCTGTGCGAGCAGTTGGCCACCCGGTACTTCGCGCCGCACAACAAGAAGAGCGACGCGAACGAGCCGAGCTTCGACGGAGAAACGGTCACCGTCATCGGTGATGTCAAGGAGGCATGGGACGCGTTCGCCCATGCCGACCTGATGAGCATGGCGATGGGCCAGGACCTCGGTGGCGCGCAATTGCCGACCGCCGTCGCCGAAGCGGGCTTCGCCTGGTTCTCCGCCGCCAACGTCAGCACCACCGGATACCTCATGCTGACGATGGCGAACGCCAACCTGCTCGCCAAGTTCGGCACGGAGGAGCAGGTCGACGGCTTCGTGAAGCCGATGCTGACAGGCCGGTTCTCCGGGACGATGGCGCTTTCAGAGACCCAGGCCGGGTCCTCGCTGGCCGACATCCTGACCCGTGCCGAGCCGCAGGACGATGGCACCTATCGGGTCTTCGGATCCAAGATGTGGATCTCGGGCGCGGAGCACGAACTGACCGACAACATCGTCAATCTCGTGCTCGCAAAGATCCCCGGCGGACCGCAGGGGACGAAAGGTATCTCGTTATTCATCGTCCCGAAGTTCCTCGTCAATGCGGACGGCTCCGTCGGTGAGCGCAATGACGTGGTGCTGGCCGGGCTCAACCACAAGATGGGCCAGCGGGGCATCACCAACACCGTGCTGAACTTCGGCGAGGGAAAGTTCTCGCCCGCCGGAAAGCCGGGCGCGGTGGGTTATCTCGTCGGTGAGCCACACCGCGGGCTGGCCTACATGTTCACCATGATGAACGAGGCGCGCCTCGGAGTCGGGATGGGTGCGGTGTCGCTGGGCTACACCGGTTACCTCAAGTCGCTGGAATACGCGCGCGAACGACCACAGGGCCGTCCGGTCACTGCGAAGGATCCGTCGACCCCGCAGATCCCGATCATCGAGCACCCCGACGTCAGGCGAATGCTGTTGGCGCAGAAGGCATATGTCGAAGGCGGGATGGCGTTGCTGCTGTACTGCGCGAAGCTCGTCGACCTGCAGCACAGCGCGGAATCTGATGAGGAAGCGGATGCGATGGCGTTGTTGCTGGACATCCTGACGCCGGTCGGCAAGAGCTGGCCTTCGCAGTGGTGCCTGGAAGCCAATAGCCTCGCCATCCAGGTGCACGGTGGCTACGGCTACACCCGTGAGTACGACGTCGAACAGCACTACCGCGACAACCGGCTGAACCCCATCCACGAGGGCACCCATGGAGTCCAGAGCCTGGACCTGTTGGGCCGCAAGGTAACCCAGCGCAATGGCGCGAGCCTGGCCGCGTTGGGTGTGGCGGTGGCCGAGACGATCGCGGCCGCCAGTGCCGCAGGCGGACAGCCCGCCGAGCTGGCCGCACAGCTCGACTCGTCATGGCAGCGGCTCGTCGGCGTGACCACCGCGATGTTCGGCTCCGGCGACGTCGAGGCCGCGCTCGCCAACAGCGTGGTCTACCTCGAGGCCTTCGGACACATCGTCGTCGCGTGGATATGGCTGGAACAACTGCTGGCGGTCAATGGCCGGACCGGGGACTTCTACGACGGCAAACGGCAGGCGGCTCAGTACTTCTTCCGCTACGAATTGCCCAAGACCGCACCGCAACTCGACCTGCTGGAGAGCCTGGACCGCACCACGCTCGAGATGCGGGATCCCTGGTTCTAGTCGAAGGTGATGAGCTGACGGACGGCGTGCCCGTCGGCCAGCTGATCCATGCCGCTATTGATCTCGTCGAGGGTGATCGTCGAGGAGACAAGCGATTCGACCGGCAGCCGGCCTGCCCGCCACAGCCTGACAAAGTGCGGAATGTCGTGAGACGGCACGGCCGACCCTAGGTAGCTGCCGATCAGCGACCGGCCCTCTGCGACAAAACCCAACGGCGACACACTGATTCGCGCGTCGGGACGGGGCAGGCCGACGGTGACCGTGCGGCCGCCGGGTGCGGTGAGGTCGATCGCGGTTTCCAGCGCGAGCGGATGTCCGACGGCCTCGATCACCACCGCGGCCTTGAGTCCACGTTCGCGCGCCTCGTCGGGCGTGTACGCCTCGTGCGCGCCCATGGACCGCGCCAGGTCCAGTTTGTCGGCGAGCGGGTCGACGCCGATGACCGCGACGTCGTGGTGCGCCAGCGCGGTGATGACCGCGGCCATGCCGACGCCCCCGAGGCCCACGACGATGACGGTTTGGCCGGGCTGCGGCCGTCCGGCGTTGATCACGGCCCCGCCACCGGTGAGTACGGCGCATCCGAGCAGCGACGCGACCACCGGTGGTACATCGGCCGGCACCGGCACCACGGAGCGGCGGTCGACGACGGCGTGCGTGGCGAAGCCGGACACCCCGAGGTGGTGGTTGACGGTTTGACCGTCGCGCGACAGCCGCCGCTCGCCTGCCATCAGGGTGCCCGCGGCGTTGGCAGCACTGCCCGGTTCGCACGGTGTCAGTCCGTTGGTCGCGCACGCCGGGCAGTGGCCGCACCTGGGCAGAAAGGTCATGACGATGCGCTGCCCGACGGGCATGTCCGCCACGGCGGAGCCTGTCTGCTCGACGACCGCCGCTGCCTCGTGTCCGAGCAGCATCGGCACCGGCCGCACTCGATTGCCGTCGACGACCGACAGGTCGGAATGGCACAGCCCGGCGGCCTCGATGCGGACCAGGAGTTCAGTGTCGCCAGGTGGGGAGAGGTCGAGTTCGCCGACCGACAGCGGTCGCGACTCGGCATACGGCCGGGGTAGACCAATCTGTTCGAGCACAGCGCCGCGGATCCTCATGACCACCAGCCTGCCGTCACTGGGAGACTGCTGCCATGAGCCGTACCGAGGAGTCGCTTACCAGCCGCGACTTTCCCGTGCACTGGCAGGTGCTGACCCGGTGGACGGACAACGACATGTTCGGCCACCTCAACAATGCGGTGTACTACGAACTGTTCGACACCGCGATCAACGCGTGGATCAACACCAACTGCGAGGTGGACCCGTTGGACGTGCCCTGGCTGGGCGTCGTCGCGGAGTCGGGCTGCCGGTACTTCGCCGAGCTGAAATTCCCAGATCCACTGGTCATCGGGCTGGCCGTCGTTCGGCTCGGCAACAGCAGCGTCACCTACCTGCTTGGCATCTTCACACCGGACGGACCTGTCGCCGCCGTCGGCCATTGGGTGCATGTCTACGTCGACCGGACGAGCCGTCGCCCCGTGCCCATCCCCGACACCATCCGCGCGCTGCTGCAGAAGGCGCGCGTGGAGTAGTCGATATGCTCGGCCGATGCCGCTCGTGAGCAAGACCGTTGAGGTTGCGGCCTCCGCCGAATCGATCATGGCGATCGTCGCCGACTTCGAGTCGTATCCGTTGTGGAACGACGAGATCAAGGGCTGCTGGGTGCTGGCCCGATACGAGGACGGCAGGCCCAGCCAGTTGCGGCTGGACGTCGTGGTGCAGGGCCAGGCGGGCACGTTCATCTCCGCTGTCTACTACCCCGACGAGAGCCAGATCTACACCGTGCTGCAGCAGGGCGATCACTTCGAGAAGCAGGAGCAGAAGTTCTCGGTGGTGCCTATCGGCGCGACTTCTCTGTTGACAGTCGACCTGGATGTCGAGACCAAGCTGCCGTTCCCCAAGCCAATGGTGAAGAAGGCGATCGCCGACACGCTCGATTACCTGGCCGACAACCTCAAGGCGCGTGCCGAGCAGCTGGCGGCGACATAGTTGGTTAGGCGCCGAGTGTTTCCCAGAACCAGTCGTCATTGCGACCTGCCGCGGCTTCCTCACGCAGAGCCATTACGCGCTTGTTGATGTGTTGTTCGGTCGAACGCGGCATTTCGCCGGGGCCGTAGAGCCCGCGCCTTAGCCGGCGAACCCTGTCTCGTCGGACCTCCCAGCGCAACGCATCCGACACGGCCTTTGAAGCTCGGCCGGCGAAGCCGAAACCTTGGTACTCCAACGTTTCGACCAGCGTCGGAATGGTGGCGGCCCCGTGCAACGCGAGGTTGACGGTTAGGACATAGCGGAGTTCGATGCCGCGCAGGATCCGGGGGTTGGTCATGTGTTGACCGTCGCACGCACGGACGACAGGGAATCACTAGTTGGTGATCGACGGAGGCATGCCCTGTGGATCGTTCCGGGGCCAAGCTCGAAGCGACAATGTCGCTGCCGCGCGTGGATGCCAGATGCCGTGTAGCGACAAAGTCGCTCAGAGCTTGGCTGAACGAATTGTGAGGACTCCGGCTCCTACCGTTCGAGTCAGGTCCACAGTCCGATCTCGTCGAGCCGGGCGACCAATCTCTGTGCGGCGTCGGTGAACTCACCGCTGGTGAGCCGGACGACGGTGTCGACATCGCGGCGGCGCAACGCTTCGATGAGCTCGCCGTGCGTGGCCACCGCCGAGGTGCCCCATGCCGCGTCGCTGGCGTAGATCTGCCCCGGCAGGTAACGCGCAACATGCAACAGGAACCAGGCCAGCTTGATGCGGCCGGTCGCCCGGTTGAGGGCGCGGTGGAACGCGAACTCCGCCGCCACGATGTCTTCGGGATCGCCGCGACCGACGGCCGTCGCGAGCCCGTCGTTGAGCCGTTCCAGCTCATCGATCTCCACGTCGGTGATCCGCTCGGCCGCCGTCGCGGCCAGCTCTTTGGCGATGGTGGCCTGCAGCCAGAAGATGTCCTCGATGTCGCCGCGCGTCAGCGGCACCACCACATGCCCGCGATGCGGCTCGAGCTGCACCATGCCCTCACCGCGCAGGGTGCGCAGCGCCTCGCGGACCGGCGTGATGCTGACCCCCAGCGCGGCGGCCGTCTCATCGAGCCGGATGAACGTCCCCGGCCGCAGCGTGCCGGTCATGATGTCGGCGCGCAGACGGGCGGCGACCACGTCAGAAAGCTGCTCGCGGCGTACCGCCCTGCGCCGCTGCGCGCGCGGCCTGGCGGGTGCGTTCATGGTGCTTTCTCCACCCCTCCGGACACGTCTGCGTGGGGTTGTCCCCGAGCCGCCGAGGCCATAGTGTGACCGTGGCAACACAATGTTTGATCAAATATCAACGCCGCGCAACCCGCCCGATGGAGCACTAGCCGTTGACTAACCCGTCACTGCCGCC
>JAVRPX010000414.1:0-4383 GCA_032161985.1 Mycobacterium sp. | reverse complement strand
GAACGGAAACTCGCCGATGATCGGGAACACCATCGCCAGCGCCGCGAGGTGCCAGACGAACAACCCGTAGGACCATCGGCCCAGCGTCACCATCGTCGTGTTGCCCAGCATCCGGTGTGGGGCGTCGGGGCGGTCCAGCACCAGCGGCGCGATCAGTGCCGCCGCGAGCACCGCGCCCATCGCCGTTTTCACGATGAATTGGCTGACGGTGCCCGGCGTCAGCCCTTCCGGGCCCGCCAGCGGTG
This sequence comes from Mycobacterium sp., assembly GCA_032161985.1. Taxonomy (GTDB): domain Bacteria; phylum Actinomycetota; class Actinomycetes; order Mycobacteriales; family Mycobacteriaceae; genus Mycobacterium. The sequence continues at coordinate 4,138 of JAVRPX010000414.1, read as the reverse complement.
ACGCCGCAACCAGGAATGCGGCCACTGCGATCACCGCCATCAGCACGCGGCGCCTGGCCAGCCGGTGCGGCCAGCCGATTTCGGTAACGGTCAACTCCGCCAACAGCATCCCCGCGGCGAACCACGAAAAGAACGCGGGCGGCCAGTTCATCGGGTTGATGCCGTAGGGCGCGTCGAACGGGATCAGCGCCCAGCCCAAGCTGGCCACCGCCACGGCCGCGATCACCGGGATTCGGGCACGCGCCGGCAGTCGTCGCGCCAGCAGCGCAAGCAGCGGCAGCGCCAGGTAGAACGCGACCTCCACGGACAGGCTCCACATCTGGGTCAGGCCTGCGGTCAGCGTCAGCGGAACATAGATCTGGGTCAGCGAAAGGTTCGCCAGCCAGACTGTGAGATCGGCCTTGGCGTCAGGCAGCAGCGTCAGAATCACCACGACCGCAACCAGGTAGCCCGGCATGATGCGCACGATGCGCGACCGCAGGTAGTGCCCCGTCGGCGGGACCGACCGCAGTCCGCGGGCCGCGGCGGCATGGCCACGCCACAACAGAAAACCCGATAGCGCGAAGAACACCGCAACGGCGAGATCGAACCGGCCGAACAGCCGGCCCGTGATACCGCCTGTGTGACCAGTCTGGAACGCGACGTGGGTGACGACAACGCCAACGGCGGCGCACGCGCGCATCCCCTCGACCGCGGGCAGGAAACCACGAGTCCCGCCGATGTGTGCGGAGTCGGTCACGACGACCAGTGTGCCGTGCTGATCGATCGGCGGGAAAACGGGTAGTCAAGCAGCCGTTGGCGGATTGCACTCGTACTAAGCGACGGCCTTACGTTGGGCTGTTAGGGTCGAACGGGTTTGCCTCCACTGCTGCCCCGAGAGCGGGTGGTTACCCCAGGTCGGGCGCGTGGCGGCGCAAGGAAATGGGTCGCCGGACCTTAAGGAGGCACGGTTTGAACCGCGCAGTCGCTCTGCGTATCGCGGCGTGCGGAATCTTGGGGCTTGGGGCCGCCCTTTTGATCGCCGCGCTGTTGCTGTCCACCTATACCAACAGCAAGATCGCCAAGATTCCGCTCAACGTGGACACCACGCTCGTCGCCGACGGAACAGGTACAACGTTTGATCCGGAGTCGCTCAACACCGACCGGTTCGTGATCAACCGCAACGTCCCCGTCGCGCAGCAGGAGCAGGTCAGCGTGGAGGCGCCGTCGAACGCCGAGGTCGTCACCCTGCAGGTCGGCACCTCGCTGCGCCGCACCGACAAGCAGCAGGACAGCGGCCTGTTGCTGGCGATTGTCGACACCGTCACGCTCAACCGCAAGACCGCGACCGCCGTCTCGAGCGAGAGCAACCCTGGCGGCGCGGTACAGAAGCCGCGCTCTATCGACGACACCCTGCCGCCGACCAACATCGCCCTGCCACACGACGGGCTGGCTTACCGGTTTCCGTTCGGCACCGAAAAGCGCACCTATCCAGTTTTCGATCCGATAGCCCAGAAGGCCTACGACGCCAACTACGACGGCGAGGAAGACGTCAACGGGCTGACTACGTACCGGTTCAGCCAGAACGTCGGCTATGACGCAGACGGCAAGCTGGTCGAGCCGATCAAGTACTCGTCCCTCTACGACGACGACGCCGACGCCGAGGTCACCGCGCGGGCAGCCCTGTGGGGTCTACCCGGCAACCCGGAAGAACCGATCACCATGACCCGGTACTACGCGGCACAGCGGACCTTCTGGGTGGACCCGGTGTCGGGCACCATCGTCAAGAAGAAGGAACACGGCTACCACTACTACGCGCGGGAGCCACTCAAGCCGGAGGTGACGTTCGTCGACTTCACCGTCACGTCCACCGAGGCGACGGTTGAGTCGCAGGTGGCCAGCGCACGCGACGAGCGCGACAGGCTGGCACTGTGGGGCCGCATCCTGCCGATCACGTTCACCGCGATCGGATTGGTTGCGCTGGTGGGCGGTGCGCTGCTGGGCTCGTTCAGCCTGCGCGCCGAATCGGCGCTGATCGATCCTGGTCTCGACGAGGCCGATCACCGATTCTTCGGGGCGCGCGGCCCCGAAAGCGACCGGGTGCCAGGGGCCGAGGCGCAGACCGAGAAGCTGCCCGCTTCCCGACCGTCGGACCTGCCTCCGGACCGACCCGTCTGACCACGCTCTCTCCCGCTTCCAAGCCGGCGCGATTGTTCGTAGTGCCGGCGTACGCGCTGGTGCTCGCGTTGTTGGTGACGGCGCCGCTCCTGGCGCCTGGCTATCTGATGCTCCGCGACGCGGTATCGACACCGCGCTCGTACCTCTCCGATGCGGCGCTAGGACTGTCAGAGGCGGCGCCGCGTGCGGTGCCACAGGACTTCTTCGTCGCGCTCGCCTCTGCAGTGATCGACGGCGGCGTGGTGGTCAAGGGGCTGCTGCTGATCGGGCTGTTCCTCGCGGGCTGGGGTGCGGCGCGGCTGGTGGCGACGGTGATGCCCGATGTCGGTGTCGCCGGTCAGTTGGTGGCGGCGACGATCACCATCTGGAATCCCTATATCGCCGAGCGACTCCTGCAGGGGCACTGGAGCCTGGTGGTGGGGTACGCCTGCCTACCGTGGGTGGCGACGACGATGCTGCGGCTGCGAACGTCGGGCGCTTCGCCGTGGGCGGGGGTGTTCGCACTGGTGTTTTGGATCGCGTTGGCCGGCCTGACCGCGACGGGGCTGATGCTGTCGGCGGCGGTGGCGGTGACGTGCGCCGTCGCGCCCGGTTCCGGCAGGCCGCGGTGGTGGTGCGCAGGAGTAGGGCTCGTCGCCGCGGTGCTTGTGGCGCTGCCCTGGCTGACCGCGGCAACGGTGGCCGATTCACTGTCGTCAACGCAGGCCGAGGGAGCGAGCGCATTCGCCGCGCGCGCCGAACCGGGCCTCGGGACGTTGGCCAGCCTCGCCAGCCTCGGCGGCATCTGGAATGCCGAGGCGGTACCGGCCTCGCGCACAACGCTTTTCGCAGTCATAGCGGCGGTGGTGCTGCTGGCCGTGGTTGCGGTGGGACTGCCAACGCTGGTGCGCCGCCCCGCCGCGGTGCCGCTGCTGATCCTCGCGGCGGTGGCGGTGGTGGTGCCAGCCGCGATGGCCACCGGGCCGGGGATGGCGGCCGTCGAGGCGACGATCCGGACGCTGCCTGGCCTCGGCGTGGTGCGCGACGCACAGAAGTGGGTGGCCCTTGCCGTGCCCGCCTACTCGCTGGCCGGTGCGGGCGCCGTCGTCACGCTCCGCAACCGGATACCGGCCGCGGCAACAGCACTCATCTGCTGCGCGGCCATTGTCGCGACGTTGCCCGATCTTTTTTGGGGAGTCGGCGGCAAGTTGGCGGCCGTGGAGTATCCACCGGCGTGGTCGGCCGTCTCCGCGCTGATCAACGACGACCCGCGCCCGGTCGCTGTGCTACCCGTCGACAGCATCCGCCGCTTCGCCTGGGCCGGTGACGCCCCGGTGCTCGACCCGCTACCGCGGTGGGTGCGCGCGGACGTGCTGACGACGGGCGACCTCACGATCGCGGGCCGCACGGTGCCCGGCGAGGGTGATCGCGCCCGCGACGTGCAGCGGCTGCTGCGCAGCCGCGCCGACCGCGACAGGCTGGCGGCAGCGGGCGTCGGCTGGGTCGTCGTCGAATCTGATGGGACCGCAGGCTATTCCCCGCCTGCACTGCCGCTGCCGGTGGCGTACCACGACGAGGACCTGACCTTGTACCGGGTGGGCGGCGACCATCCGGCCGCGGCCGGCCGCGGCATCGTGCTGGCCGCGCACTGGGTGTGGCTGGGGTTGATGATCCTCGGGCTGGCGGGCCTGCTTACCGCTTGGCTAGGGCGCGTCAACGACCGTTAGCTAATGCCCGGCCCGTCGTCCCAAGGGATCAATTTCAGCCTGCCGCTTCCCGTTCTCACGCTGGTGAGCACCGCTGCGTTGGATGCGTGAATTACTAGCGGGTGTTGGTGGCTAGACCACGCCGCTGACCATTCGCCCCGCATACACGGACTCCAGCACCGTGCGCATCGCGTCGGCGCTTTGCGGCCAAGAGAATTCGCCGGTGCGGATCGCGGCCTTGACGCCGAGCTGTTCGCGCAGCACCTGATCGGTCAGCAGGCGTTCGAGCTCATCGA
>JAVRPX010000413.1:0-2522 GCA_032161985.1 Mycobacterium sp. | reverse complement strand
GGGCCGTGAGCACGGCCCCGGTGCGGTTGCAGACCAACGGCAGCGTCGGGACATCGAACTCCAACTGCGCTGCGTACGACTCGAATTCACCGAGCACCGGATCCAGCAATTCCGAGTGGAAGGCGTGACTGGTTTCCAGCCAGGTGCAGCGGATCCCCTCGTCACCGAATCTGGCGACGATCTGTTCCAGATCCTCACCCGGACCCGAGAGCACGGTGTTGGGTCCGTTGTAGGCGCCGACCGACACTCGCGGGAACTCGCCGGCGCGCTCCTCGACGTGCTTGGCGTCGGCGAACACCGCCGCCATTCGCCCGCCCTCGGGCAGGCTACCGAACAGCCTGCCGCGCTCGGCCATCAGCCGTGCGCCGTCCTCGAGGCTGAAGACTCCGGCCACACAAGCCGCTGCGTACTGGCCCACGCTGTGCCCCAGCACCACATCGGGCTCGATGCCCCACGACTGCCACAGCCGGGCCAGGCCCATTTCGACGGCGAAAAGCGCCGGCTGCGCAAACGACGTGTGCCGCAGCGCTTGTGCGATTCCACGGTCGGTGGCGAACAGCACCTCCAGCAACGGGCGCGGCAGCATGTCACCGACCGCGTCCGCGCAACGTGTCACGGTCTCGGCGAAAACCGGCTCGGCGTCGAACAATTCACGCGCCATCCCCGGATACTGGCTGCCCTGACCGGTGAACAACCAGGCCGTCGTCGGGCGGTGCGCGTGCTCGCCACGCACGACACCGGGTCGCAGCCGGCTCTCGGCCAACTCGGCCAGGCCCTCGCGCGCACCCTGGACCGAATCCACGACCAAAGCGGCCCGATGTTCGAAGTGCGAACGGCCGGTCCCAACCGTGCGACATACGTCGGCGAGGTCGGCTTCGGGATGAGCACCCAACCAGGCGTCGTAACGGTGCGCCAACGTCTCCAGTGCTTCCGGTGTCCGCGCGGACAGCGCCAGCACGTCAAACGGTTGCTCGTGAGTGTCCGACTCCGGGGTGGGCTCGATGCTCTTCGCGCGAGCGCTCATCGCCGGTTGCGGCGGGGCCTCCTCGATCAGCACGTGCGCGTTCGTGCCGGTGAACCCGAAGGAACTCACGCCGGCGCGGCGCGGCCTGCCGTTGGCCTGCCAAGGGATCGCCTCGTCCACGACCCGAACCGGCAGTGAGTCCCACGGGACATGCGGTGACGGCCTGTCGAAGTGCAGGCTTTGCGGCAGCACCTCGTGCTGCAGCGACAACACGACTTTGATCAGACCCGCTGCCCCCGAAGCCGATTCGGTGTGACCGATGTTGGTCTTGACCGATCCCATCAGCAATGGCCGGTCCGCATCACGCGATGCACCGTAGGCGGCAGCGGCCGCCTGCACCTCGATCGGATCACCCAGCGGAGTGCCCGTTCCGTGCGCCTCGAGGTAGTCGACGTCCCCGCCTTCCAAACCGGCGCGATCCAGCGCTGTCGCGATGAGCCGTTGCTGTGCACCACCGTTCGGTACCGTCAAACCACTGGAAGCACCGTCCTGGTTGACCGCACTGCTGGAAATGACCGCGCAGACCCGATCGCCATCGCGCACCGCGTCGCTCAGCCTCTTGAGCACGAGAATTCCGCAGCCTTCACTGCGGACGTAGCCGTCGGCGGAGGCGTCGAAGGTCTTGCACCGGCCGACGGGGGAAAGCATCCTGGCGCGCGAGGCGGCGATGCTTGTCACCGGACTCAGCAAGACGTTCACACCACCGGCCAACGCGAGGTCGCAGTCACCGGAGTGCAATGCCTGGCAGGCCTGATGGACGGCCACCAAGGCCGAGCTGCATGCGGTATCGACCGCCACTGCCGGTCCTTCGAGTCCGAGCGCGAAGGCAACCCGACCGGAGATGGCGTTGATCGCATTGCCGGTGATGAAGTAGGGCTCGATCTTGTCGACCGACTCCGACGACAGCAGATGCGCATATTCGTTGGCGCCCACCCCCGCGAACACACCGGTCCGGCTGCCGCGCAAAGTGGACGGCGCGTACCCAGCCCTTTCGAGACCCTCCCATACCGTTTCGAGCATCAGCCGCTGCTGCGGCTCGATCCAGACGGCCTCGCGCGGGGAGATGCCGAAGAATTCGGGATCGAATCCGTCGACTCCGTCGAGGAATCCGCCGAAGCGCGTGTAGGTCTTGCCCGGAGTCTCTGGATCCGGGTCGTAGAACTCGTCGATGTCGAAACGGTCCTCCGGGACTTCGCGAATCGCATCGACACCGCCGGACAGCAACTCCCAGAAGGCTTCCGGGTCTGGCGCGCCGGGGAAACGGCACGACACCGCGACGATCGCGATCGGGTCGTCCGTGCGCGTCGTTACCACCTGCCGAGGCCCTGGTTTGTCGGATGCCTGCTCGCTAAGGCCGAGCACTTCGCCGAGCAGGTACTCAGCCGCATCAGATAGCCGGGGGTGGTCCATCACAAGGGTGACGGGTATCTCCTTGCCTACTCCTTGTTCGAGGCGGCGCCGCAATTCGACGGCCATCAGCGAATCCATGCCGAGGTCG
>JAVRPX010000412.1:0-3527 GCA_032161985.1 Mycobacterium sp. | reverse complement strand
GGCGGCGCGCTGGCGGCAGGCCGGCGGGGACGTGGTGCTCAGGCAGATCGATGGTGGCGGCCATTTCTGGCCCGGCGATACCGCCGAAGCATCGGCACAGTTCTTCGACAGCCATTCGAGGTAGCCGCTTACCCGTTCCCAACTACCATCTCCATGTTGGACGACCCGCGGCATCTCGGGCTTCGGCAAGCCCTGTTCCGGGACGTGCTTGGGGCCCGAACGCAGCTCTAACCGTTGCGCAACAGCTCGATGACCGCGCTGAAGTCCTTGTCGGCGTGGTCGGCGGCGAACTTTGCGTAGATCTCCGCGGCGTGGCTGCCCAGCGGTGCGGTTGAACCCGTTGAGCCGACCGCGTCCATGGCCAGGCCGATGTCCTTGTTCATCAATGCGGTCGCGAAGCCCGGCTTGAAGTCGTTGTTGGCAGGCGACGTCGGAACAGGTCCTGGCACAGGACAATTCGTGTGCACGGCCCAGCAGTTGCCCGTCGCTCCGGTGATCACGTCGAACAGCGCCTGCGCGGACAGCCCCAGCTTTTCGGCAAGCACGAACGCCTCGCCGACCGCGATCTGCTGGACGGCCAGCACCATGTTGTTGCACAGCTTGGCGGCTTGACCGGTGCCCGAGGCGCCGCAATGAATGATCTTGCCCGCCAACGGCTCCAGCACAGGTCGCGCGCGGTCCACGGCGTCGTCCTCACCGCCGACCATGAAGGCAAGCGTGCCCGCCGTCGCGCCGTTCACGCCTCCGGAAACCGGCGCGTCGAGTTGGCCGAAGCCACCCTCGGCCGCCTGGGCATGGATCGTCCTGGCGTCGTCGACGGAAATCGTTGAGGTGTCGATGAACAGGGTTTCGGCTTTGGCGGCGGGCAGCGCCTCGGCGTAGCAGGCCTTGACGATGTCGCCATTGGGCAGCGAGGTCATCACCACGTCGGCACCTGCCACCGCCTCGGCACCGGTGTCGAAGACCTGTGCGCCCTTTTCCGCGGCGGCCGACTTCAGCGCGGCCACCGGGTCGAAGCCGCGCACGGTATGCCCGGCCGCGACGAGGTTCGCCGCCATCGGACCGCCCATGTGGCCCAAGCCCAAGAACGCGATCGTGCTCATCTGATCTCCTATGCGGACGCGCGGGCGCGGGTGGCCTCGGCCCGGCCGATGACCACGCGCATGATTTCGTTGGTTCCCTCGAGGATTCGGTGCACCCGTAGGTCGCGGACGATCTTCTCCAGCCCGTACTCGCGCAGATAGCCGTAACCGCCGTGCAGCTGCAGTGCCTGATCGGCCACCTCGAAGCACGCGTCGGTGACATACCGTTTGGCCATCGCACACAGCTCGACCTTGTCGGGGTGATTGTCGTCGAGCGCGGTTGCCGCCCGCCACAACAGGGTTCGCGACGCTTGCAGCGCGGTGGCCATGTCGGCCAGCGTGAACCGGATGGTGGGCTCGTCGAGCAGGGCGCCGCCGAACGCTTGGCGATCGGCCAGATAACCCGTCGCCTTGTAGTAGGCGGCCTGTGCACCGCCGAGTGAGCATGCCGCGATGTTGATCCGGCCGCCGTTGAGTCCGTTCATCGCGATGCCGAACCCGGTACCTTCGCCGTCGGCGCCGCCCAACATCGCGTCGGCAGGCACCCGAACGCCTTCGAACACGACCTGCGCGGTCGGCTGAGCATTCCAGCCCATCTTCTGTTCGTCCGCGCCGAAACTCAGTCCCGGCGCATCCTTTTCGACCACAAACGCCGAGATGCCACCCGGACCGTCACCGCCGGTGCGGGCCATCACGACGTACATATCTGACGTCCCTGCACCGGAGATGAACTGCTTGACGCCGTCGATGACGAAGTCACCGCCGTCACGAACAGCCTTGGTGCGCAACGCACCCGCATCCGATCCGGCACCGGGCTCGGTCAGGCAGTAGGAGGCGATGGCCTCCATCGTCGCCAGCCGCGGCACCCACGACTTGCGCTGTTCGTCGGTGCCGAAGGTGTCAACCATCCACGCACACATGTTGTGGATGGACATGAACGCCGCGATGGTGGGGTCTGCCGCGGCGAGCTGCTCGAAGATACGGACGGCATCGAGCCGGCGCAGCTCGCTGCCGCCGACATCCTCCCGGCAGTAGATGGCGGCCATGCCGAGCTCGGCCGCCTCGCGCAGCACGTCGGTGGGGAAGTGGTGCTTCTCGTCCCACTCCAGCGCGTATGGCGCGAGGCGCTTTTCAGCGAACGCGGCCGCCGTCTCGGCGATCACGCGTTCGTCGTCGTCCAGCCCGAAGATGTCCATCTACTTCATTGTCGGGATGACGAACTCGGCGCCGTGGCTTCCCGCGGGCCAGCGCTGCGTCACCGTCTTGACCTTGGTGTAGAAGATGATCGACGACGGTCCGTGCTGGTTGAGGTCGCCGAAGCCAGACCGCTTCCAGCCGCCGAAGCTGTGGTAGGCGACCGGGACGGGGATCGGCACGTTGACGCCGACCATGCCGACCTGCACCCGCGACACGAAGTCACGGGCCGTGTCGCCGTCGCGGGTGAAGATCGCCACACCGTTGCCGTATTCGTGCTCGGTCGGTAGCGCCAGCGCTTCTTCGTAGTTCTCCGCACGCACGATGCACAGCACCGGGCCGAAGATCTCGTCGGTGTAGATCGACATGTCCGGCGTGACGTGGTCGAACAGTGTCGGTCCGATGAAGTAGCCGCCTTCGAGGTTCGCGTCGCCGAACTGCAGGTCGTCACTGGTGCGTTCGCGGCCGTCGACGACGGCCTCGGCGCCTGCCTCGACACCCTGGTCGATGTAGTGCTTGACCCGGGTTAGCGCGGCCTCGGTGACCAACGGTCCGTAGTCCGCCTTCGGATCGAGGCTGTGGCCCACCCTCAGGTTGTTGACCCGTTCGATCAGCCTGGCGCGCAGGCGGTCTGCGGTCTGCTGGCCGACGGGGACGGCGACGCTGATCGCCATGCAACGCTCGCCCGCGCTGCCGTAGCCCGCGCCGATCAGCGCATCCACGGCGTTGTCGAGGTCCGCGTCGGGCATCACGATCATGTGGTTCTTGGCCCCGCCGAAGCACTGCGCCCGCTTGCCGTGCGCTGCAGCGGTCGAGTAGATGTACTGCGCGATGTCGGAGCTGCCGACGAAGCCGACGGCCTGGATGTCCGGGTGCTCGAGGATCGCGTCGACGGCTTCCTTGTCGCCGTGCACCACCTGGAACACCCCGGGTGGCAGGCCCGCCTCGAGGAACAACTCGGCAAGCCGGACCGGGACGGACGGGTCACGCTCGCTGGGCTTGAGGATGAATGCGTTGCCGCACGCCAGCGCGGGACCGGCCTTCCACAGCGGGATCATCGCCGGGAAGTTGAACGGGGTGATGCCTGCGACCACGCCGAGCGGTTGGCGCAGTGAGTACACGTCGATGCCGGTGCCCGCGCCCTCGGTGTACTCACCCTTGATCAGGTGCGGGATGCCGACCGCGAACTCGATCACCTCGATGCCGCGCTGGATGTCGCCCTTCGAATCCGCGACGGTCTTGCCGTGTTCG
>JAVRPX010000411.1:0-4665 GCA_032161985.1 Mycobacterium sp. | reverse complement strand
AGCTGCCCCGGCGCCCCGCTAGCGCGCGCAGAAACCCGTGTCGGCCTCGAGCGGCTACTCGACCGCACCACCGACATCCGGATCAGCGAGGCGCACCACGGTCCGGCAGGCGACCGTTGCTACCAATACATCCCGACCTACATCCTGCGTGGGCTCACCGAGCTGCACCTGGAATTCGATCTCGTCGAGGGCGATTCGCGATGAAGGTCACTGTCGACGAGGACCGGTGCCGCGGCCACGGCATGTGCCTGACGCTGTGCCCCGAGGTGTTCCATATGCACGACGACGGCTACTCGGTCGCCGACCCGTCGGAGGTGCCTTCCGGGCTCGAGGACGGGGCGAAGGACGCCATCGCAAACTGCCCCGAACAAGCCATCAGCGAAATCGACTGAAGACCAAGGAGTTTCAGTGCCCAAGGGCTACATCATCCTCACCGAGGACGTAAAGGATCCAGCCGGGTTTGCCGAGTACGGCAAGCTGGCCGGAACGGCGATGGCGGGCGCGACGCTGCTGTCGTTCGACCCGAAGCCCGAGGTGCTCGAGGGCGAGTGGCACGGCCCCCAGACCGTCGTCCTGGAGTTCGAGTCGGTCGAGGCGGCCCGCGAGTGGTACAACTCGGATGCCTACCAGGAGGCGGCCAAGCTTCGCCAAGCCGCCGCCGATTGCAACGGCGTCATCGTCTCTGGCCTCTGATGCGTTTTGTCTTCGTGCACGGCGGTTTTCACGCCGCGTGGTGCTGGGAGCATACGATCGCCGCGCTTGAAGGGTTGGGCCACGAGGGCGTCGCCGTCGACCTTCCCGGTCACGGGGCGCGCGTCGACGAGGAATCGACGCTGGCCAACCGCCGGGATGCGATCGTCTCGGCGATCGAGCCTGGCGATGTCCTTGTCGGACATTCGGGCGGCGGGTTCGACGCCACCCTTGCCGCCGACGCCGCGGCCGATCTCGTCGGCCACATCAGCTACGTGGCCGCAGCCCTGCCCCGGGAAGGGCGCACCTATCCCGAGGCGATGGCGATGCGCGACTCCGAGGAGGGTGAGTTCGACGCCGACGTCGGAGAGATGTTGGGCTACTTGAAGTTCGACGACGACGGTGCGATGTGGTTCGCCGACTTCGATGGCGCGTGGAAGTACTTTTACCACGACTGCGATGAGGCGACCGCCCGTTGGGCGTTCGAGCGTCTCGGCCCCGAACGGTTTGGCGATACGACAATGACACCGGTGTCGGTGCCTGCATTCTGGGCGGCCGACCTACCCCGCAGCTTTATCCGGTGCCTTCAGGATCAGTCGATGCCGCAGTGGCTGGCCGACACGGTCACCCGCCGTCTCGGCGTCGAGCAGCTGACCATCGACACGTCGCATTCGCCGTTCCTGAGCCGGCCACGTGAGCTGGCCGAGCTACTCGTGCATGCCACGACGACCACGCCCACCGGCCCATTGGTACCCGACTAAATCTCCGCCGAGATCGACGTTTTGGCGGATTTCTCTCGCAATTTTGCGCCCGAACGTGAGTTTGGGCGTTTCATTCGTCGCGGATGAAGATGGCCTGCCGCGGGCATTGGCGCACAGCTTCCTTGATCTGCTGCTCGTTCTCTGGTGTCACTTCGTCCTGCAGAACGTGGAGGTAGTCCTGGTCGTCGAGGTCGAACACCTCGGGGATGATGCCCATGCAGACACCATTGCTCTCGCACAACCCGAAATCGACCTCGACCTTCTGGGTCACTTCAACACCTTCACCGGCACGTGGTGGTATCCGGCGACGTTCTGCATGTTCACCCGCTCCAGGCGGTCGAAATCGACCTCGTAGCGCGGCATGAAGTCGAGCAGGTATTCCAGTGCTATCGCGGACTCCATGCGGGCCAGCGCGGCACCGAGACAGCTGTGGATGCCGTAGCCGAGCCCGAGGTTCTGCGCCTGCGTGCGATCCCGGTCGATGTCAAACGTCTCGCCGTCGTCAAAGGCCCGCGGATCGCGGTTGGCCGAGGCGCCCATCAGAAAGACCGGCTTGTTCGCGGGGACGGTACCGCTGGGCACCTCGACGTCGTTGACGCTGTAGCGAACGTTGTACTGCACCGGACCGACGTAGCGCAGCAGCTCCTCAACCGCTGCGGGGATCTTGCTGCGGTCGTCGATCAGCTTCTGCCACTGCTCGGGGTGTCGGGCGAACTCCACGACGGCGCTCCCGACGAGCTTGGTGACCGTCTCTGCGCCCGCGCCGCCAAGAAGCGTGGTGAAGCCGGTTATCTCGATGTCGTCGAGCTGGCGCATGTTTCCGTCGTCGTCGGGGATCTCTGCGGCGATGAGCCGGCTGATCATGTCGTCCTGCGGGTTCTTCCTTCGCTCCTGGACGAGGCCGTAGTAGTACATGCCGGAGTCGATATTGGCCTGCATGTTGTCGTCGTCCAGATCGATCTGTCCCGGCTTGCGATGCAAGCTGGTGTCGATCCAGTGCCGAACCTGTTGGCGGAAGTCCTCGGGCACTCCGGCCATCCTGGTGATGACCTCGACTGGGAACGGGCCGGAGAAATCCTGCACGACGTCGAAGTTGTCCGGATCGGCCTTGCCGAGGTAGTGCTCGATGAGCTCGGTGACGGTTTCCTTCTGCGACTGGATGGCGCGCGGCGTGAACGCCTTGTTGAGCAGGCTGCGCATGTGGCGATGGTCGGGCGGGTCCATGAAGATGATCGACTTCTGCGGGACCTCGCCGGAGCGCACCATGCCAAGGTCGCAGCCGCGGGCCGACGAGAACGCTTCGTGGTCCTTGAATGCGGCGGCCACGTCAGCGTGGCGCGTCAACGCGTAGAAGTCCTCGTGCTCGTCGTAGTAGATCGGCGCTTCGTCGCGCATCCGCTGGTAGATCTCGTACGGATTGTCGAAGTACTCCTGTGCAACGGGGTTGAACACCAGCTTGGGCTTGGTCATGAACTCCTCCTCCGCGGCGGGGCTAGAGCCGGAAGCGTTACGAGAAACGGATTAACTGTAACGCTAACAGTTTCCACGTCCGGATACACTGAAACGGACTCATTTTTCGAATCCGGCGTTTATGACGTCGTCGAGAAGCCCGAGATCGCTGCCGAGTTCGGCCGCGGTCTTGCGCACTACGGCGACGTCCTTGCTGACGAACTCGCCGACCATGTCGATGAACGCGGTGACGGAACCCCGGGCACCGACGATGCTCGCTACCCGGCTCGCTGCGCTGCCGTGACCGATCGCGTCAAGCAGCTGTTGCTCGTCGACCCCGAGGCGATCGCCCAGCCGCACGGCCTCGCGCAGCAGCCCGATTTGCGCGGCGAACAACGTGTTGTTGACCAGCTTGACGCCCTGGCCCGCACCGATCGGGCCCACATGAAGGATGGGGTCGCCGTAGCTGGCCAGCACCGGACGGACTCGTTCGACGGCATCGTCGGACCCGCCCACGAACAAAGTCACCTGCCCCGCGGCGATGTCGTGCGGACCGCCGCTGACCGGCGCGTCGATCACATCGACGCCGTGTGACCCGGCTTCCGCGGCGACGCTCTCGGCCGTGCGTGGGCTTCCCGTGGTGTGGATGACGAGCACCGCGCCAGGCCGCATCGTGGACAGCAGAACGCTTTCCAAGCAGACCTGCTGAACTTGTTCATCGGTGAAGACGCAGACGACGACAACGTCGGAATCGGCACCGACGTCGGCCAAGTCGGTCACCGGCTGCGCGCCGAGTTCACTGACCGCTCGCCGCTTTTCGACAGAACGGCCGAGCGCGCGCACCTCATGGCCGGCCTCGACGAGACGGCGCACCATGGGCGCGCCCATGCGGCCAGCTCCGACGAACCCGACCTGACTCATCGCGGATACTCCATCGACTGCAGGGCGGCATCCGCCGCGTGAAACACGGCACCCTCGGGTATCGACACACTGGCCGCGACGCTCGCGGCATGCCGGACATCCTTCTGCAGCAGCGCCCCGGCAATCGGCGCGAGTTGGTCCAGGGTTCCGCCGAAGACCGCAATGCTGCCGAGCGCCTTGCTTACGGCGGACCCGCCGTTGAGGACCTCGGCGAGGCGAGTGCGCTCGATGCCGAGCGACTCGCCCAACTCGAGGGTGCTGATCGCGCTGCCCAGATTGGCGGTGAACAGCAGGTTGTTCAGGATCTTCGTGACCTGGCCGCTGCCCAGCGGACCGAGATGGATGATCGGGTCTGCATAGGTTCCGAACACCGGGCGACAACGCGCGACGACGTCTTCGCCGCCGCCGACCATGACCAGCAGCTTGCCTTCTTCGACGGCAGGCGCTCCGCCGCTGACCGGTGCGTCGATCACCGACACACCCTGTGCCGCAGCCTTCTCGGCGACACTCCGGCACGTGTCGGGGTGAACGGTGCTGTGGATGGCGACTATCCCACCGGGTGCCAATCCAGCCAGCACGCCGGTCTCGCCCTCGAGCACCTCCCTCACATCGTCGTCGCCGACCACGCACAGACACACGAGGTCACTGGCAGCGGCCAGCTCGGCCGGTGAACCGGCGGTCTTCGCGGCGGTGTCCGCGTACGGCTCGAGGCTGGCCGCTCTGCGGGCCCACAACGTCGTCTCGTAGCCGCCCTCGACGATCCGCCGTGCCATGGGGCCGCCCTGGCTGCCCAGTCCGATGAATCCGACACGCATCAGCCCGCCTCCATTGCTTCAGATGTGTC
>JAVRPX010000410.1:0-3928 GCA_032161985.1 Mycobacterium sp. | reverse complement strand
CTGCCCTGCCTGCCTACCGTGGTCGCGCTGATGGTCAGGCCTGGTCGGCAGTGTGCCCGTCACGGTCCACTGTCCGGGGCGGGGTCCTGCTGGCCGTCGCCTGAACGCCAGTTCGAGGCCACGTCTGCCGATTACGGCAGCCGTGATGGGGTCACGGTAGCCGCGTCGGAAGTCTGCTACCAACATCCTGGCAGCCACTACCGACATATCTCGCACCGCCGGCACGACTCACTTCCGCGCACTATCACTCACTTTCGCTCACGATCACATCAGCAGCTGCCAACGCTCTTACATTGGTCCGACCCTGCGGGGAGTGTAGCGGTTGGGCGCAGCCCCCCGGACGGGAAACAAGAACCAGTTCTAGTTGCCGATCCGGGTGGTGCCGATATCGCAAGTAGGCTGGTCGGCTGTGACACGTGACGGCCGCCGACCCACCCTGTGGGCCATCAGCGACCTTCACACAGGTCACACGGGCAACAAGCCGGTGACCGAATCGCTGCACCCGTCCACGCCCGATGACTGGCTGATCGTGGCGGGGGACGTCGGCGAACGCACCGACGAGATCCACGAGGCGCTCGACCTGCTTCGCAAACGGTTCGCCAAGGTCATCTGGGTGCCGGGCAACCACGAGCTGTGGACCACCAACCGGGATCCGATGCAGATCTTCGGCAAGGCCCGCTACGACTACCTCGTCAACATGTGCGACGAGATGGGCATCGTCACCCCCGAGCATCCGTTTCCGGTGTGGACCGAGGAAGGTGGCCCGGCGACGATCGTGCCGATGTTCCTGCTCTACGACTACACCTTTCTGCCGCAGGGCGCGGCGACCAAGGCCGAGGGGCTGGCCATCGCGCGTGAGCGCAACGTGGTTGGCACCGACGAGTTCCTTCTGTCCGCGGAGCCCTACGCCACCCGCGACGCGTGGTGCCGCGACCGGGTGTCCTACACCCGCAAGCGGCTCGAGGACCTCGACTGGATGGACCAGACCGTGCTGGTCAACCACTTTCCGCTGGTGCGCGAACCCTGCGATGCGATGTTCTACCCGGAATTCGCACTGTGGTGCGGCACCACCGCGACCGCCGACTGGCACACCCGCTACAACGCGATCTGCTCGGTGTACGGCCACCTGCACATCCCGCGCACCACCTGGTACGACGGCGTGCGGCACGAAGAGGTCTCGGTGGGCTACCCGCGAGAATGGCGGCGCCGCAAGCCATATCGGTGGCTGCGCCAGATACTGCCGGACCCGAAATACGCGCCGGGATACCTCAACGAGTTCGGTGGCCACTTCGAGATCAGCCAGGAGATGCGGGACCACGCCGAGAAGGTGCAACAGCGAATTCAGAGCAGGCAGTCATGACGATCGTCGCGACGCTGTTGTCCGGCGTATTGCCCGGTTTCGACGCCTTGGCCGCCGCCGAATTGTATGACGATCCACCTGAATTGGCTCCGCTTCCCGAAGAAGAACCATTGATCGCGAAGTCGGTGGCGAAGCGGCGCAACGAATTCATCACCGTGCGGTACTGCGCCCGTCAGGCACTCGGTGAACTGGGCTTAGCGCCGGTGCCGATCCTCAAGGGGGACAAAGGGGAACCCTGCTGGCCCGACGGCGTGGTCGGCAGCCTCACCCACTGCACGGGCTATCGCGGCGCCGCCGTCGGCCGACGGGCCGATGTGCGCTCCGTCGGCATCGACGCCGAACCGCACGATGTGCTGCCCGAGGGTGTGCTCGGCGCAATCAGCCTGCCGAAGGAGCGGGCCGAATTGCAGGCGATGCGCGACGGCCTGCACTGGGATCGAATCCTGTTCTGCGCCAAGGAGGCGACGTACAAGGCGTGGTATCCGGTGACGCACCGCTGGCTTGGCTTCGAAGATGCCCACATCACGTTCGACGTCGACGATAGCGGCACCGCGGGCGGGTTCGAATCGCGCATCCTCATCGATCCGGCCGCCGAGTCGGGACCGCCGTTAGAGACGCTGTCGGGCCGCTGGTCGGTGCGCGACGGCCTGGTGCTTACCGCGATCGTCTTATGACCGACGCTGGCCTTGTCGTGGTGGACAAGCCGGCGGGCATGACCAGTCACGACGTGGTGGGCCGCTGCCGGCGCATTTTCGGCACCCGCAAGGTAGGGCACGCAGGCACGCTCGACCCGATGGCCACAGGTGTGCTTGTCGTCGGAATCGAACGGGCCACCAAGATCCTCGGCCTGCTGACAGCCACTGACAAGTCCTATTCGGCGACCATTCGACTAGGTCAGGCCACGTCGACGGAGGACGCCGAAGGTGAAGTCCTACAGATTGTTTCGGCCGATGACGTCACCGACGCACAGATCGGTGAGGCCGTCGCCGGACTGCGCGGCGAGATCGCACAGGTGCCGTCGGCGGTCAGCGCGATCAAGGTGGGCGGTCAACGTGCCTACAAGCTGGCGCGTGAGGGGCAGGCTGTCGAATTGCCGCCTCGCAGCGTCCGCATAGACCGGTTCGACGTGCTGGCCGTCCGACATCGTCACGGCCTCGTCGACGTGGATGTCGAGGTCGACTGTTCCAGCGGCACCTACATCCGCGCGTTGGCCCGCGACGTCGGGGCGGATCTCGGTGTTGGGGGGCATCTCACCGCGCTGCGGCGCACTCGGGTTGGCCGATTCGGGCTCGAACAGGCCCGCACTCTGGACGAGCTCGCCGACGGGCCGACGCTGAGCTACTCCCTGGATGAGGCCTGCCTGCAATCGTTCCCGCGCCGCGACCTGACCGCAGAGGAGGCGGAGGACACCCGGCACGGCAGGCCGCTGAAACCCGCTGGGATCGAAGGGATTTACGCCGCCACCGCACCTGACGGTCAGGTCATCGCGCTGCTCAACGACGGAGCGGAGCGCACGAAGCCCGTCGTGGTGTTGCGACCCGCGACTCTCTAGCGGCTGTCGTCAGTCGCTCCGCATGCGCTCCTCGGCGCATGCGAAAGCAGCATCCTCGTCGTCATGCTCGAACTCGCACATCGACGTGAGTCGTCCGTCGCGGAATTCGCACACGTGCACCCTGACCCATGCGTAGTCCTCGCCGTGCAGAAAGGTGCGCGGCGGTCGGGCGGTCTCGACGTCTGCGGCGGCGCACCCGACGGTCTGGTCGGCGACGCGGAGCCGGCCCAGATCCTCGAGCACGAGGTCGAAGTCGTGTGTCGTCTCGTCGAAGGCGGCGAAGTACGGATGCGCAGGCCGCAGCGGGTTGGCGAGGCCGATCTCCTGGTAGCAAGGACACCTCGCGTAGGTAGAACTCGAGGTCCTCACAGATTTCCGACCGGACTCGGCCGTCGAGCAACGGAAGCTTCACCACCACCGATGACGGCAAATCCGGTCCACCCTCGAGATGGGCGCGGTACAGGCGGCCGAGCAGCCCGAGCCGATGCCGATCTGCTCGAGCCGGCATTCCCGCACGTCAGCCCCAAGAACTTCGCTGAGCCTGCGGATTTGCTACGCGTTTCGGCAACGTCTGAAGTTGCACGGGCAGGGCCCAGCTCGCGGAGTTAGCCGACCACCCAGATCGCTTCTGCGGCAGGGCTTCCCAGATCGACCGTTATTTCCCTATCGCCGGCCGACCCGGGGTTCTTCACGGCCACCGAGATCATCCCGGCGAAATCGCGTCGGGCCACCACCCGCAGCCGGGAATCCAGGCTGATGCCCACGCTGTCGAAGTACCGCAGCATCTCGGGGTCGGAATCGGAAATACGGGCCACCGTGCCCGCGTCACCGTTCTGGCACACCGATAACTGCCTCGCATCCGGGGTGGGCACCTGGCCGTCGGCGGCGGGGATCGGATCGCCGTGCGGGTCGCGGGTGGGGTGACCCAGCTTGGCGTCGATGCGGGCGAGCATCCGATCGGAAACCGCGTGCTCGAGCACCTCGGCCTCGTCGTGCACCTCGTCCCAGCTGTAGCC
>JAVRPX010000409.1:0-8196 GCA_032161985.1 Mycobacterium sp. | reverse complement strand
CGCGCAACGGCACATCGCGGCCGGTGCTTGCTGCGAGCATATGTTGTGCGATCGGATCGCCGGGATCCTCCTCTAGCCATTCCTTGAGTATCTTCACGGCTTCGTCGACTTCGCCGATCATGCAGTGCGCCAATGCAAGTAACCGCCGTGCGTCTGGGTGTTTGGGACGCAGTGTGATCGCCTTGCAGAAGCACTCCGAGGCCTCTTTGGGGCGGTTCAGGCCATTGAGCAAGATGCCGAGGTTCGTGTAGGCATCCACATGGTCGGGACACAGGCGGATTGCCGTTCGGTAGGCCGACTCGGCTTGTTCCGGCCTACCAGCGGCGCGCAGCAGGACGCCGAGATTGCTGTGGGCATTAGCGTGGCCGGGGTTGAGCTCAATGGCGCGTTCGTACTCGGCGATCGCATCCCCGAGTCGGCCGTCGGATTGCAGAACAATCCCGAGATTGCTGTGCCAATCGGCCTGATTCGGGCTGAGCGCGAGGCTCTGCCCGATGAGGTTGATGGCTTCATCGGTTCGGCCTTGTTGATGCGCCAGCAGGCCCGTGTAGTGCAGAGCGTCTGGATGGTGTGGCGCCACATCGAGCACCCGGGCATAGAGCTGCTCTGCCTCGTCCAGATGATGCTGCTTTTGCAGCTGAATCGCCAGCGCGATGGCCTCGTCGACCGTCAGCTCCCGCGGCGGTGGGTCCGGCGGTTCCACCACTAACCGACCTTGTTGGCCTTCAGGTCGAACTTGAAATGTAGCCCTGGGTCGAGCGATCCGTCGGGCCGCTGCGGCTTGTACTCGAGGTCCACCTTGGCGAACTTAAGGGTTACGGATTCGGCGTATGGCTGGTCCTCGGAGCCACCGTGGCTGACGGCGGTGATCGTCACGTCGTTCAGCTTGATGATGAGGTATTCCTGCTGCCCCTTACCCGCCTTGCGGTGGGTGATCGTCGCGTCCTTGATGTGCAGTCCGGTCGCGCACGCATTGAGCAGTGCGGGTGTGGCCTCGTCGATACCGTGCACGATCGACAGATCCTGGAATGTCGCCTTACCCGCGCCTGATCCGCTGCCCGACCCGCCCGACCCGGAGTTCGCAACACCCCAGGAGAACGAGAGCACCTCGATCTCGTCCTTGTGCTTGGCGTCTAACGATTCGCCTTTGATGTCACCGATCTTCGCGAAGATGTCCGTGGCCATAGGCGCCCCTCCCCTGTGGGCACGATTCTAGAGACTGCAGGCGGCCAAATCCGAGCTTTTCAGCCACTAATGCCGCGTGATGCGGAAGCGACCGCGCGAGAAGACGATCCTCCCCTCGGGAGCAGGTAGGCCGAGCACACGCGCGCCCAGCGCGCGAAGCGACCCCCTCAGCTCTAAGAGCCGGCCCGCGGCGCGAAGACTGGGACGAACACGGCGTCGTTGTCGACGTCGTGGCGTTCGAAGCGCACCTCGACAGGAAGGCCGACGTAGACCGAGTCCGGTTCGCAGTCAACGATATTCGATGCGATGCGCAGATCAGGCTGTTCGTCGAGCTCGACGATCGCGATCACGTACGGAACCGGCACGGCGGGGTTGAACGGCTGGTAGTTGATCGTGTAGGTGAACACCGTCCCGTGACCCGACACGGGATGCGCGACAAGCGCACCGCCACAGTCGGGGCAGTCCGGGGCCGGTGGATTCACCCACAACGCACATCGAGTGCACCGAGCGATCATCAGGTGCCCGTGGCGGCCCCCGGTCCAGAACGCCCGATTGTTTTCATGCAGTTTGGGCAGCATCCGGCCCGGGAGCGCGGGTGGGGCGTCATCGGGCATGTCAAGGAAAGTACATTCCAATCGGCTGTCATTACAAAAATAGACGGATGAAACGGACGGTTGCCCGATGAGCCACTTCGAGAAGGACGCGATCATCAGCGGCCTCGGCATTTCGCGGATCGGTCGCCGGACGGGCATCCCGGGCCTGGAGTTGACGCTGGAGGCTGCGCGCGCCGCCATTGAGGACGCCGGTCTGACCGCGAACGACATCGACGGTATCGCCACATTCGGCGATACCCCGTTGGCCGAAGTCAATACTGCACTCGGCATCCAAGCGACGAATCAAAGCTTCGGGTTCGACACCGGAGGAGTGCTCACTCCCGTCTTGTCGGCCTGTCACAACGTAGGAGAAAGGCGGGCCCGCCACGTCCTGGTCTACCGGACCGTCTTGATGTTGGGCGGGTCGATTATGCAAGCACCTGCCACATCCGAGCCCAACCCCCTGGCCAACCCGCCCGTCGAGCCGCGCGCCCCGGGAACGCGAAGGAAGCTCAAGCCGTTCGAGGACATCGATGAGCTGCTGGCCGCCCATTCCTATTCCGCCGCGAACTGGTTAGCGATGCACTGCAGACGTCACATGGAGCTCTACGGGACGACCAAAGAGCAGTTGGGTTGGTTGGCGATCAACAGCAGGCGCAACGCCGGGCTCAATTCGCTTGCCGCATACCGGGACCCGATGACGATGGACGACTACCTGGGAGCGCGTCCGGTGTCGACACCGTTCGGGCTGTTCGACTGCGACGTGCCGATCGACGGTTCGATCGCACTGGTCGTCTCACACGCCGATTACGCGGCGGACTGCCCCAATCCTGTGGTGAAGGTCGAGGCGATTGGTGGCGCCTACGGCTCGGGAGGGTGGTTTCATCGCGACGACTTCCCGAAAATGGCGTCGGTCGAAGCGGCGAACGAGATGTGGTCACGCACAGATCTCACTCCGTCGGATGTGAATCTCGCCGAACTCTACGACGGCTTCACGTATCTCACGTTCGCGTGGTTGGAGGCGTTGGGCTTCTGCGCCGACGGCGAGGCAGGCCCGTTCGTGGACGGGGCGACGCGAATCGCACTGGACGGCGCGCTGCCGCTGAACACCTATGGGGGACAACTGTCTGCGGGACGCATGCACGGCTACTGGCTGTTGCATGAGGCCTGTCTACAGTTGCGCGGGCAGGCCGGCGACCGGCAGGTGGCGCAACGCCCTGACGTGGCCGTCGCCGCCGCGGGCGGCGGACCGATCGCTGGGTGCATGCTGCTGACCTGCTGACCACACGGCGCGAGCCCCGTTCGCATTGGCAATCCCAGCCGCCGGACCTGGCTGGCACCGAGCCGCTAACGCTTCATGCTCGCTTTGGTCACAACATTCGTCAGCACTGCTGATCCGGCGAAGACGGTGGTTGGATCGGCAAGCGGCCTACCTGACGACGGCCCGGAGGTTGCGATATGGGGTCGCTCGGACCGACACATCTGATTGCTCTGCTTCTCGCGGTCGCCACCATTGCGGCGATTGGCGGATTCGCCGCATCAGCTGTTGCGCGGAGGAACAAGCGACGCGCACGTGGGCCCTTCCTGCTCGGCTTCGTCTGTGGATTGATGGCGGGCGCGATACTGCGCGGACGGCGTCACGGCCTGAACGTGCTGGGAGCCCTCGCCGGCCGCACTGACGTCCGCCCACTGGGTGCGGGGATAGGTCGTGACACTGTGCGCTTCGCAGCTCGCGCGCTCACGTTCGCCGCATCGCATGTTCGACTTGGATAGTGGCCGTCACCAATCTCGAGCGATCAACTCCCAACGTGCGGCTTGTTGCGGGCGTAACGTCACCCCACGGATGGGTGGACCAAATGACCGTTGACACCGCCAGCCCGAGCGTGTTCGACGCCGGCTTGCCGACCATTGAGTACGACGTCACCGCAACGGCCGCGCAGGTCTATCCGCAACTTCTGGCCGCGCAACGACTGGCACCGATCGCACTGGGACCATTTGGGCCCGAAGTGCTTTCGTATGAGCTTGTGCGAACTGTCCTTCGGGACAGTCGGTTCCAGATCCCACCCGGCCTCACTCTCGCCGTCCAAGGCATCACCTCCGGCCCCCTCTGGGACAAGGTCGTCAACTCGTTGTTGGGCATGGAGGGCGCCCAGCACCAGCGCGTCCGTAGCGTCGTGTCGAAGGCGTTCACCCCCCGCGCAGTCGAGCGCCTGCACGCCACGATCGTGGACGTGATCGACGAAATCGTCGAACCGATCAGCCGCCAGGGTCACTGCGACGTCGTCGCCGACATCGCGCGGCCCTATCCCGTGCCCATCATCTGCGCCCTGCTCGGTGCGCCTCGCGAAGACTGGCAACAGTTTGCAGTCTGGGCGGACGACATCTTCAAAGCATTCAGCTTCATCTTCACCGCCGACGCCGAGCCCGAGGTGATGCGCGCTTGGGGCGAACTCGACGATTACGTCGACGAGATGATCGCCCGACGGCGCCACACCCTGACCGACGACCTGCTCTCCGACCTCATCCGGGCCGAGCACGACGGTGACCGACTCAACGCCGAAGAGCTTCGCATGCTCGCCGCCGGTCTGCTGCTGGCAGGAACCGACACCACACGCAACCAGGTCGCCGCCTCCATCGAGGTCCTCTGCGATCACCCAGATCAATGGGAACTGTTGCGAGACAACCCTGGCCTGGCACTGCCCGCCGTCGACGAGACCATGCGCCACTCCGCGATCGCCAGTTCCACACTGCGCGCCGTCACCGAGGACGTCGAACTCGCCGGGGTCCTTTTCCCCGCTGGCACGATGGTCCTCGCGAATACCGGTGCGGCCAACCGTGATCCCGCGATCTACGATGACCCCGATCGCGTCGACATCACCCGCCAGGGATTGCCGCCGATCCTGACCTTTGGCGCGGGCGTGCACTACTGCCTCGGCGCGAACCTCGCTCGCGTGGAAATCGCGGAGGCGCTCAAGGCCGTCACCCGCCGAATGTCGAACCCCCACCGGACTGGGCCTTCGCCGTGGAAACCGCTTGTCGGATTGAGTGGGCCGACGAGTCTCCCCATCGCCTTCGACACGAGCTCTTCCTGTTCTATCCCGAAGGTTGACCCGCCAATGGGACCAATTCATTGACCACGCGGCCAGTCTGCTTGACTGTTCGGATGCGGATCCTCCTGGCGAAAGGTCGCGATGACAGGCAATAAGGTCGGCAGAGTCGCCGACAAGGTCGCATTCATCACCGGCGCAGCGCGCGGCCAGGGTCGCGAACACGCGATTCGACTCGCCGAGGAGGGTGCCGACATCATCGCGGTTGATGTCTGCGAGGACATCGACGGTGTCGGGTATCCAGGCCCGTCGGAGGCCGATCTCGCCGACACCGCGTCCCTGGTGGAGAAATCGGGCCGCCGCATCGTCACCGCCAAGGCCGATGTGCGAGACCTCGAGAGTCTTCGCGCAGCGCTTGAACAAGGAGTCGCCACGTTAGGCGCGCTCGACATCGTGGTGGCCAACGCGGGCATTAGCGGCACCCCAGCGCCAGCCGCGCTCATCGAACAATCCGCATGGCAGACAATGCTGGATATCAACCTGACCGGTGTATGGCACACCGTCAAAGCGGCACTGCCCCATATGACCAACGGCGGCGGATCGATCATCTTGGTCAGCTCGATGTTGGGCCTTCGCGGCGGTGGCTACATGGCCCACTATGCGTCGGCAAAACATGCGGTCGTCGGCTTGATGAACTCGCTAGCCAATGAGCTTGCGCCGCAGTGGATCAGGGTGAACTCAATTCATCCGGGCAACGTCTTGACGCCGATGCTCGACAACGAATCATTCTGCCGAATGATGCGGCCAGACCTGCCCAATCCGACCGTGCACGACGCTGCAGAGATCGTTGGGCAATTCCATATGTTGCCCAAGCCGCTGATTGAGGCGCGTGCCGTGAGCAACGCCGTACTCTTCCTCGCCTCCGACGAGGCGCAGTACATCACCGGAGCGGCGCTGCCTGTCGACGCAGGAGCCGTCGCGAAATTCTGAATAGCGAGGTTCAATGACGGCGACCGAAGCCCTGCTGCAGGTAATGCTCGACGAGTTTGCGCTGCGGAGGCTTGTCCACACCTATTGCCGCGCAGTCGATCGCGGCGACTTCGCGACGCTGCGGGAGCTCTACCATGACGACGCGGTGGACGCCCACGGCGCGATCTCAACGGGGACAGTAGACGAGTTCCTCAAAACGCTCGAAGCCTCCCGCCCGCACATCCGATCGATGCAACACAACGTCACCACCGTGAACTTCGTCATCGACGGCAACCTTGCCGAGGGCGAGATCTACACCATCGCGACGCACACATTCAGCGCGGGCGATCGGGATGTCGACGTCATCATCGGCGGGCGCTATCTCGACAAGTACGAGAAGCGACATGACATTTGGAAGATCATCGAACGGACGATTGTGACCGACTGGGCCAATGTGAACGATCCATCGTCCGTCGACCTCAGCCATCCGATTACCCGGGGCACACTTAAAGGGAGCCCCGACGCAGACGATCCGTCACATCAGTTCTTTTCGCTTTTCGCCGCGCAAGCGCGGTGATCCACGTCAGGTGGAACCCGAACCCTCGAGGTACGCGACGATGGCGTTCGTAAGCCCCTGGCGTGCCAGGTCCAGATCGGAATAGCTGCCGAGTTGACGTTCGGACGTGATGCCGCGCATCGCGCCGGGGATCAACGTAGCGACCTCGTTCACGCGACCCGGATCGATGTCCAGACCCGCAAACGCGTTCTGGCACGTCGCCAGCCAACCCCGTCCCCACGACTGGAGCTCGGCGGCGGTGCGCGGATACAGACGTTCCAGTTCGGCGGGGTCGCGTGGAAGTGCCGCGCGTAGGTTCTCGATCGCGCGTGAGTCGGTCGCGGTGAGACCGTCGTAGAGAGTGTCGATGATGTTGGCGACGCGTTGTCGCAGCGGCGCCGTCGCGTCCGCGGTGGTGAACACGTCGGCCCGTCGCTCGGCGGTGCGATGCAGAACCGCGGCCCAGAGTCCGTCGGCGTCGCCGAACTGGTACTTCACCGCACCCCAGGTGGCGCCGATCTCTTTGGCGATGCGATTCGCCGAAACAGCTCCGGGATCGCCGGTCGCCAACGCCTTGAGGGCAGCGTCGAGCATGTTCTTACGGGTGGCATCACCTCGCCTATTGGTGCGCTGAGGCTGAACACCGACGTCGGTCATCCTGCCGATATTACGGGATTCACAGAACCTTCTTCTAAATTTTCACAGAACCCACTATGCTTTGGTCCCATGGCGAAGCCGCCGCTCTCGATGAAACCAACAGGATGGTTCCAGGTCGCCTGGTCAGACCAGGTCGCCGTCGGCGCCGTGCACGCAATGAAGTACTTCGACACCGAGCTGATCGCGTGGCGGTCGGAGTCCGGCCGGGTGACCGTGATGAACGCGTACTGCGAACACCTCGGTGCACACCTCGGGTTCGGCGGACATGTCGAGGGCGAGGTCATCCAGTGCCCGTTCCACGGTTGGCAATGGAACGCCGAGGGCCGAAACGTCTGCATCCCCTATGAGCCGCGACCGAACCGAGGTCGCCGGATGCGCACCTATCCGGTCGCTGAGCGCAACGAGTCGATCTACATCTGGCACGACGTCCACCGTCGCGACCCCTTCTTCGACGCGCCCGATGTGTTCGCCAGCTTCGAAGACGGCAGCAGCGCCGCCGACTACTACCCGCAGCAGCGCCTGTTCCGCGAGACGCTGGAACTGCACCCGCAGTACGTACTCGAGAACGGCGTCGACTTCGCCCACTTCAAATTCGTGCACAACACGCCGATCGTGCCGGTGTTCACGCGGCACGACTTCGCGGAGCCGGTGTCCTACGTGGACTTCACCATCACCTTCGAAGGCGACGATCAACAGGCGATCGAGGACGTCAAGAGCGGTGTCGAGGCCATCAACGGCGGACTCGGTATCGCAGTGACGAAGAGTTGGGGAATGGTCGACAACCGCACCATCTCTGCGATCACGCCCGTCGACGAGTCCACCTCCGACGTCCGCTTCATGGTGTACATCGGCCGGACGCCCGGAAAGGAGACCCCGCGCGCCGAGGCCAAGGCCAAGGAGTTCGGCGAGGAGATCATCCGGCAGTTCAGTCAAGACGTCTACATCTGGTCGCACCAGCGCTATTCGGATCCGCCGGCACTGTCGTCATCCGAGTACGAGGGCTTCACAGCGATCCGCAAGTGGTCCATGCAGTTCTACCCCGACGGCCGTGGCGGCAGCGCCGCGGACCTCCAAGCCGCGTCAACCAACCAGAAGGGCTGAGTATCAATGACTTCCACCGTCCGGGTTTTTCAAGTGGCGACGGGCAACGTCGGCTCCGAAATGATCAAGCGGATCAGCAACCGCGATG